>JAYSVL010000552.1:0-3409 GCA_043718595.1 Gemmatimonadaceae bacterium | reverse complement strand
CGGTACCGCCGCTCGACGTCGCACTGGCCCTGCTTAGCGTGACACTCGGCGCCTGCGCCAGCGTCTGGATTGCGGGGCGAATTTATCGTGTGGGTTTATTGATGTACGGCAAACGACCGTCGATTCGCGAAGTGTTCAAGTGGGTGGGGCAGAAATAGCGCGCCGCCCCCCCACGTTGTGCTATGGCTTGGTCCCGCGCGGCAGCCGACGGTTTTCTTCGGCTTGCATCAGCATCGAACGCCGCGCGGTCGACACGACTCGGTGAAGCAACGACTCGAGCTCCGTCGACTTCTTCCGCACTTCGCGTTTGAGAAGTGTCCGAGCGAGCAGCAGGGCCATCGCGATACCGCTTAGACCAACGGCAAGGGCTGCGACCGGCGAATGCGTGGCACCGGCGACCAGTCCCCCACTCAGCATGCCGCCCGAAAGTCCGGCGCCCATGCCGAGTCCGAGAAACAGTCCGAGTGCCGTCTGGTTGAGGTCTTCAAAGACGCGGACGCGCGTCTTCCCGTGACGCGAGGCAAGGTGCACCTGCAAGAAGCGTGACGACACACCCTGTCGCCCTGTCGGCATCCCGGTCGTAATCGTCAGCGTGCGTCCCACGGCACTCACCGTCGTCATCTCGCCAAGCACTTTCCGCACTTCGTCCACCACCTCCTCGAACGCCTCCGCGTCGACTTCGCCCTCAAACGCCGCATTGAAATCGAGCTTGGTGCGTGAGCCGAGAAACCGATTCGGTCGCTTGGCCATCAACTCGCTGGGCTCGATCGACAACGGTGCGTCGCTCACGGTTGCAACCGCCCGCTCCAGCATCGCGCGGTCTACATACTTCGCATCAATACCCGCATCCAACGCGGACTCGCGGATCGTCGCGGCGTCATAGCCTTGCGTGACAAGGTCAGTCGGCGACACACGCGGCGTAAACACCGCAGGTTGCACATGCAGCCCCGTGTTGGCCTGCAACTCTGCCGCTCGCGCCCACACTTCCTGCGCCTGCGCTGACGGCAGCACATCCAGTAAGTCACGCGGGGCGTTCGGCGACGTGTCACGCGAGAGGTGAGCCGAGCCGGGCTTCACTGCTCGCAGCGGCCCGGAGTCACTCACTCGCACTACATGGGTTGACGCAGCGGGCACCCCATCAAGCGCCGCGCGCACGGCGTCTCCACTTTCGTACCGCGCCTCACGCGACTTGGACAACAATCGGTCGACGATCTCACCTAGCGCGACGGGTGCATGCGGCGCTACCTCGCGCAGTCGTGGCGCCGCCGCGTTGACGTGCGCAACGAGCACAGCCGATGCACTATTCCGCTCAAACGGAAAACGGCCACACAACATCAGAAACGCCAGCACGCCGAGCGCGTAGAGATCACTGCGTCCATCGAGCAGTTCGCCTGACACTTGCTCGGGGCTCATGTAGTGCACGGTGCCAAGCACGGTGCCAGTTGCCGTGTGCGCCTTAGACTCGACAAGACGCGCAATGCCAAAATCGGTGAGCATCGCACGACCGGTGTCCGCGTCAAGCAGCACATTCTCGGCTTTCAGATCACGGTGCACCACGCCGCGTGCATGTGCGTACGACAACGCGGCGGCCAACTGTCGGAGTATGGTGACGGTGTCGTCAACGCTCAGCGTGCCCGCGGCAGCCACACGTTCGGCCAGCGAATCACCAGGCACGTACCGCATCACGAAGTAGACAATGCCGTCGCGCTCGGCCGCCCGATAAATCGGCACAATGTTGGGGTGCGACAAGGCCGCTGCCGTGCGTGCTTCGCGCAAGAACCGACTGCGCACGTCAGCGTCTGCGGCCAGGTGAACGGGCAACGTCTTGAGGGCGACCTGTCGCTCCAACTGTTCGTCACGCGCCAGATACACGACGCCCATACCGCCGCGTCCAATCTCTTGTAGCAATACATACTCGCCGACGACCGCACGCATGAGCGCTGCGGTCGCCGGATCCGACTCACTCAACGGCTTTACAGGCAACGGTTAGCGAATGTGTACGACGTGACTCACGATGTTTCGGCCAACGTACCTCACGACGCTGCAACCGTCGCGTTGGGCGTTGGCGTACAGTAGGTGTCGAAGGCTTGCACAAGGTCAGCGGCGATCTGCTGTGCACTACGCCCTTCAATTTTGTAGCGTTCCAGCATGAATACCACGTCGCCGTCTTTCATCAGCGCAATGCTCGGGGAACTGGGCGCGTATCCGGTGAAGTACTCCCGTGCGCGCTGCGTGGCGGCCGTGTCCTGGCCCGCAAATACTGTCGTCGACACGTCAGGTTTGACCGCGTGCGCCATCGCCATGGCCACCGCCGGTCGCGCGTTGCGCGCGGCGCACCCGCACACGGAGTTCACGACCACAAGTGCCGTGCCCTTTTGATCCTGCAACTTCGCGTCCACGTCTGCGGCCGTGCGCAATTCCTCGATGCCAAGACGCGTCAGTTCCTGTCGCATTGGCTGAACGATTTGTTCTGGATACATGTGATGCCCTCCCGTATGTCTGGGTAACTCATCCTACCTGCTGAATACTAGCAGGCGCCCCGGCGCGCAGTCACTTGGCGAACGGATGGTGCACCGGCCGCGACCGGTGGTAGTGGCGGTTTGGTTCGCGCGCTATCGTACCGCATGCATGAACCTGCCCTACTTATCACCATTGCCGGTGCATTCGCCGCCGCGTTTGTCTTGGGCTTCGGCGCGTCGAAAATTGGCCTTCCGCCGCTCGTCGGTTACCTCATTGCTGGCGTGCTGCTCGGCCCACATTCACCGGCATCATTTGGCGACGTCGAACTAGCGAGCCAGCTCGCCGAAGTGGGCGTCATTCTCCTGATGTTCGGGGTCGGGCTGCATTTCTCGCCCAGCGACTTGATGCGCGTCAAAAGCATCGCACTGCCTGGTGCCCTGCTCCAGATGATCCTGACTATTGCGCTCGGCGTTGGCGTCGCCTTGTCGTGGCACTGGACGGCCGCAGCATCCGTGGTGTTTGGTCTCGCCCTTTCGGTCTGCAGCACCGTGGTGTTGTTGCGCGTGCTCGAGTCGCGCGATCTGCTCGACACCATTGATGGCCGAGTGGCCGTTGGCTGGTCCGTCGTCTCCGACCTTGCGGTGGTCATTGCGCTTGTGCTGCTACCGGCCGTCCTGCAAGCAGTCGGTGGACCAGGTACGGCCACAGGTGAAACGGCGGCGGCGGCAGCAACAACATCAGTTGGCGGGTTGGTTTCGGCGATTGTGCTCACCCTGCTCAAGGTCGCGGCGTTCATTGGCCTGATGGGTGTTGCCGGACGCCGGGCAGTGCCGTGGCTGCTCAGTCGCGTTGCACGGAGTGGCTCGCGCGAACTCTTTACCCTCTCGATCCTTGCGGTTGCACTTGGTGTTGCGGTTGGCGCGTCATCGGTGTTTGGCGTGTCGTTTGC
>JAYSVL010000551.1:0-10492 GCA_043718595.1 Gemmatimonadaceae bacterium | reverse complement strand
CGCGGTCGCGCGGTGGCGTACGTGACCCTCGCGCGTGACGCGTACGAGCGCAACGACGACGGGCGACTTGTCACACAACTGTTGGATGTGGCGATGGGATCAAGCGCATCGATTGCGCACGCGCGTCGCGCGGACCTGTGGACAATGCTCGATTCGTTGCGTCGGCAGAACGCGCCGCCAGCGCAACAGGCAACGTTGCAGGTGGCACTGGAGAGTGCGCTCGTGCGCGCCGAGTACACGCTGCTTGGCGCGCCGTCGTGCGCGGCGTGGGAGCAGGAGGCGGAGCGTTTGGCGGTAGCGTTACGTCGACTCGCGCCGGTTGCACCGACTCCGCCACCGCGCGCAGAACCCGTGCGCACGCCAGTCGCGCCCACACCAACACCTGTGCCGGTTGTCACGCCAGCTCCTGTCGCGCCAGCACCGCCGCGCGACGTGCCTCGCGTTGTGCCCAATCGCGTCCATTTTGCCCTCGACCAGTCGGTGCTGTCTGTTGCGACGCAACGGGTGTTGCGCGAACTGGCCGATTCACTCAAGCAGTATCCGGGCGTGCGTGTCGTGCTTGAAGGGCACACCGATCCGCGTGCGTCGGCGGTGTATAACGCGGCGCTGTCACGTCGTCGTGTGACCGCGGTCCAACGCTATCTCGTTGATCGCGGTGTCAAGCCACAGAACGTGCGCGCCGAAGCACTCGGCAAATCACGGCTCGAGCGCAACGATGCGTCGATTACCAGTCAGGCGCGGAATCGACGCGTCACGATGCGCTACTTCACGAGCGACGGCAAAGAAATTCCCGGCGCGAACCAGTTCAAAGATCTGCAGGAAGAAGCGTCGGCTGCCGCGACCAAGGGCAAAGCGCCACCAAAGGCGGCGAAGAAGAAGTAGTACTTACACGGCGAACCCGCGCGCCTTGAGCGCTCGGGCCACGCCGCTGCTGGCCATTCGCTCCGGTGATTCGTTCCACGAGTTGTACGACTCGGCTCGCGTTGCACCGGCGTCGAGCAGCAGGAGGGCGATCGTCACGTAGTCGGCGTCGTAAGTGTGATTGGCGTTGGTCGAACCGTGCGCGGTCCAGGCAATCGGCGAGCTGCCGTACTGACTGTCGCGCATGTTGATCGGTGCACCGCGCGCGATCAGTTCGCGCACCAACGCCACCCGTCCATGCCACGCTGCCCAATGCAACGGTGTGCCACCCCATTCGCCCTCTTCGGTGAGTGGCCAGCCGAGTTCGAGCATGAGGTGCACACTGTCGTCGCGGTGTTCGCCGATCGCCACACCGAGCTCCTGCCGATCTTCCGCCGACAGCGTCGCGATGAGTGACGGGTGATCACGCATGATCGCGTGTGCACTCGTCGCATCCGAGCGAGCGCATGCGCCCAACAATCGATCGACGGTGCTCACGTGAGTTGTATCCGCACCAACGCTTGCGAGATAGTCGGCGGAGTCAGCGTTGCCAACACGAATGGCCATCGCATAGGCAGTGCGTCCGTCGCCGCGGGTTGCGTCGACTGTGGCACCATGGTCCACGAACAAACGTGCAACGCTCGCCGGCCGACCCGACGCCGCAATCCGATGCAACGGCAGTTCGGACAACCCCGGCACGCCCGCGCGGCTTGGCGCGACATAACTCGGCACGTTCGGATCGGCGCCGTGTTCGAGCAGCCACTGCATGCCGAGCGTGACCTTCGGCGTGATCGGGTTGGATTCGCGATGGGTGGCGAGAAAGTAAAGCGGTGTGTTGCCGAACGATTCGTGTCGCGCGCTCAAGTCCGCACCAAATTGCAGCAGCAGCTCAAGGCACTCGCGATGATTGTGCTGCGCCGCGTGGTACACACTCTCGCCGTCATTTGGCTGTGCTCCTCGCTCCAGCAACAAGCGGGCAATGGCGACGTTGTTTTCCTGACAGGGGAAGTAGAGTACCGGGATGGCTGCTGGCGAATCTCCGTGCGGCACGGCGGCGTTGGCACTGGCGCCAGCGTCGAGCAATCGTCGCACAACCTCGACTCGCGCTGTTGCACTCACACCAAGCACGTTCTTGATATCCGACACCACCGCATAAACGATCGGCTGTGTGCCATCGGGTTGTGTGGGGCGCGTTGCGCACGACGGATCTTTCGCGAGCAGCGACTCAACCGCGGTTACATCGGCAACAGCAGCGGCCGTGTGGATGCTGTACGACCTGACCGCCGCGTGCGCTTCAACAATCTCCTTCGCCGCCGAAACGTGTTCATCGCGCACCGCCTTGAGAAATCGCGCCGCGTGGACATGCAGCGGGTCCATTGGTTCGAGCGTGCGGGTGAGGTCGCGCCAACTGGCCTGCCCCGCTTTGCGCGCGATCGCGTGCTGCACATCGGCAAGCTTGATCACGCGCGCGACCGTCGCATCGTCGAGCGGTGCCAACCGCGGCAACAACGAACGCAGGGACGCTATGATTACCGTGTCACCGCTGCGCGCCGACTTGAGCAGCTGTTTCGCCTGTCGGCGGACGGTCCCGAGCGAGTAGTTCTCGGACATGCTACGACCTCCGGAGTGCCCGGTCCGCACCGCGGGGCTGGGAGTTCGTAGTGCAGCAACGAACTGTGTGCAGAGGCAGGTGGGGATGTCCCTTTCCGCGGACCGGTAGCGCCCTGAGCGCGAGGGATAATCGGCAGGCGACGGCGTCATCGCAAGAGCGGCGATCGGTTGAGGCGCGTGTTCGGTGTCCCGGGGCGCGCCAGATACCATTGTAGGCTTGAGAGACTAGAATAGGTTACGAAGGCAATCGGATACGAGAACTCAAGGCGCAGCAAAGGTGGGAGCTGCGCGCGGTTGGCCGTGCAGTGGCACTTGGTCTGACGATACTTCCGGCGTAGTTCACCATCACTTCGAACCACACATCGCGTATGCACACGTTGTCCCGTCGTCTCATCGGCCTTGCACTCACTATCACGCCGGGCATCGCTGGCGCACAGACATTTCGCACCGCGGACCCAGTAATCAAGCGGCTGTGGCAACTTGGCATGAACGAGTCACAGGTGGAGCGAATGGGGCAGGTGCTCATCGATTCGATTGGTCCGCGTCTCTCTGGCAGCCCGGGCTTTAGCAACGCAGCGAACTGGCTGGAGCGCACGTACAGTGGCTTTGGCATTCCTGTTCGGCAGGAACGCTACGGCACATGGCGTGGATGGCAGCACGGTGCAGTGCACATGCAACTGATTGCGCCTCGCGTTCAGAATCTTGACGTCGAATTGCTGGCGTGGAGCCCATCGACACCGAACGGTCGCCCGGTGGACGCTGAGGTGATTGTCATTCCGGCGCTCGCCGATAGCAGCGCGGCGACGCAGTGGCTGCGCACGATCAAGGGCAAGTTTGTGTTGGCATCGCCACCAGAAGTGATGTGCCGTGCAACGCAAGAATTGGAACGCTTCGCACGCGCGTCAACGATTGCCAGCGTGACACAACAGCGTTCGGATGTGCGCCGTGTCGCCGCATCACGGTTCAACGCGCTGGCGCCAGCGGGCACGGCGACCGCGCAGGTACAGCGCGCGGTCTATCAACGGCTCGATTCGGCTGGCGTCATGGGCATTGGGACGACGCTCTGGTCCAACGGCTGGGGCGTGAACAAGATTTTTGGCTCTGTGGCCGATCGTGTGCCGTCGGTTGATCTCTCGTGTGAGGACTACGGCTTACTGTACCGACTGGCGTCCAACAATCAGGGGCCGCGTGTTCGCTTTACCGCCGAGTCGCAGGCGACGCCGGCTGAAGTGCCAATGTTCAATGTGGTGGCCGAGCTAAAAGGTGTTGAGCTGCCCAATGAGTACGTGTTGTTGTCGGCGCACCTGGATAGCTGGCACGGCGCAACCGGCGCGACCGACAATGGCACGGGCACGCTGACGATGCTTGAAGCGATGCGCATTCTCAAAGCGGCGTATCCCAATCCGCGTCGCACGATCATTGCGGGTCACTGGGGTGGCGAAGAGCAGGGGACGATTGGTTCACTCGCGTTTGCCGAGGATCACAAGCCGGTAATTGATGGCCTGCAGGTTGCGTTCAACCAGGACAACGGCACGTGGCGCGTGGAGATTCTCGAGGGACAGGGGTTTCTCAAGGCGAGCAGCAATCTGGCGAAGTGGGTGGCGCAACTGCCGGCCGAGATGACGGACAGCGTGAAGTTGCAGGTGCCGGGCGCGCAGGCCAATTCGGGGAGCGATCACACGTCGTTTCTCTGTCGTGGTGCGCCGGCGTTCCGGTTGCAAGCGCCGTACGCCGAGTATCGGCAGTACACGTGGCACACAAACCGAGACACGTTTGACAAGATTGTCTTCGACGACTTGAAGAACAACGCGACGATGGCGGCGATGCTGGCCTACGCCGCGTCGGAGGATCCCGAGCGTACGTCGCGCGAGCAGTCGATGCTGACAACGGGACCAACGAATGTGGCGCGACCGTGGCCGACGTGCAGTACTGCGAAGCGGAGCTACAAGTAGCCGACGCTCTGGTCGCGACATGGAACTGCGTCTGATCGCGCGCGCTACTCCACCTCAACCGCAATGCCACCAACCCAGCCCGCGACCAGGTTGTAGAGCGCCGCTGCAATCAGCGAGAAAAGCGCACCAATGCAGGCGTAGAATACGGGGATGGCGATGACGACGATCCACATGGCGCTGCGGAAACTCGCCGCTTGCGGCGATACAAGCGCAAAGAGAATAAGGATCGGTACGAACACCAACCCCATGAGACCGTACAGCACGCCCGTCACTTTCGCGACTTGTACGGGATCGAACCGTCGAATGCGGTGCGTGGCCATGACATACCTCATGTGCGTGGAGACACGGATAAGAGCGTTCGTCGAATCGCGAATCTGCATCCCGTTCGCGGCGATCACAATCTCTTGTCGGGCGGTCTCGATAGTTGAGAGTGCCGCTAATAGTCCTCGATCCCCTCGTCCCACACCGGTTCGCGTCGCGTTCGCTTCGGCGGCACAACCGCTTTCCCCGCCTGATCATCGACGAATACGCCACCCGCTCGCAATCGCTTAATCGTTGCTGCGCGGGCGCTCGCCGTCGCCGCGCTCAATTCGAATAGCGTTGGTGTAAGCCGTTGTGCCTTCGCGCCAAGCACCGCCACGATACGATCGGCCGCCTCGACGCTTTCGCAGTCAATCACCTGAATCGCCCGCAATCGCGCGCGACGCACTGTCGCCACCCACCCCACAATCTCGCGCTGCACATTCTTCGGCACCGGTTTGCTCGATGCCGCACTCAACGCACCGATCACATCGTCAGCCGTTACTCCCGACTCGGCGGCGCGAAGCACCGACGCGCGCGTAATGCGAAACACGAGACCGGGTGCAACGCCAACACGGTCCGCCACGCGTGAAAGCCGCGCCTCCACACTCGGCGCCGCGCCAAGAAACACCACATCGAAGTTTGGCTGCACGACGATTTCAGCGTTGCTCGCGGAGCCGTACGCAAATTGCTCTCCCGCGCCGAGCAGATATCGACCCACGTCGCTGAGCGCAAAACAGATATCACCACTCGTGGTTCTGCCAAGTGTCGCGCCGCCAAAAGCGACAAGCCGATTGGCGAGGAAACCGATGAGTGCACTGCGCCAGAGCGATCGATACGCCTCCCGCGGATCGGTCACGCCAAAATACATCCCTTGCTGCAACTGCCTCGCCGCCTCTGCGGAAAGCGCAAGAAACGGATTGGCCTCACGCGCGCTGTACTCGAGGAATGATTCCACCGCCACAAACCCCGGAGGTAAATCCAGAAACGCGCGCGTGATGCTTTCGCGCAGATTGAGCGACTTGGGTTCCTGATAGTACGGTAGCGAGAACGAAAAGAACTCGACCGCCGCGCCGCCGTAACCCGCCTTCGGGTTCTTCAACTTCGAATTGCGCATCGGCGCAATGAGTGACGCCAGCCGGTCGTGTGGGGAGAGCGCCAGCCACTTCACGCCGCTCGCTACACTCTGCAGATGTGGCTTTGGGAGGTGCGCATCGATCGACACAAAACCGTGTAGCCGCAACGCGTTGGCGGCGCCATCAACGCGCGTTACCTCCGGCTCGGTGAGCACCTGCATTACCCAGTCCGGCAACACAGTGAGCCGCCCTTCGATCTCCGTGCGAGTGCGCGAGAACACCGCCAGATCGTTGTTCCGAACGCGAACGGGCGCTGACACAATGGCCGCCAGCAACGTGGTCATGTCTTCCATCACCACGGCGAGTTCAAACTGTTCGACCACCACCACTGCAGCAGGTTTTGCCGCCGCTGGACGCGCAAGTTCCGCCAGTGCGCTCGGCCACAATCCAACCATCGGCTCGAGATCAGCGGCGCGCAGACCGACGAAGAGCACCAGCGTATCGAGTCCGAGAAAGCACGTACGGGCAAAGGCCGGCAACTCGGCCGAATCATGCGGTGGGGTCAACTCGCGCAATGGCATCGCGTCGGCTCGTTTGCGCAGTGTACGTGCCAGCGTCTGCAGCGCGTGCATGGCACTGAGCGACGCCCCCGACGTCGGCGCACGTCCGCGATTTGCGGCCCATGTCAGCAGTGCATGATCGTTGAAGGCGTTGAGCAAATCACCCGGCCATCCCGCGTACGCGACCCGCGGGGCCAGCGAGAGACGTGTCACATGGCCATAGCCCGACGGTCCCCGCTGTCCCAGACGCTCAATATCGCTCTGCGAGAAGTACTCCTCGAGATATTTCACCAGCACCGGTAGTGACGGTGTGTCGAACACCGAATGCCTTCCCATCGCCCGCAACAGTTTGAGCAACGTGCGTCGCTCATCCGCCAGCGACAGGCGATCGCGTTCGGGATCGTATACCGCAATGCCCGATGCGACGATCTCCTTAACGTGCACCCCAAACAGCGCCGCGACCGTGTAGCCCGATGTTTTGAGTTCGGTGAGCAGCGCGCGACGCGCATCCGGCGATAGGGCGGTAAACCGATGCAGGTCCCGCAGCAGCGCGATCCACTCCACATCAAACAACTTCATGCGATTGTTCCTCCGAGTCTCCGCGTCTCCGCGTGAACCGCAGTTCCCAATCCATCGATCCCCGCGCGCTCTCCCCGCAGCTCGTGCGCATCAGCGATCTGATACTCATAGCCTTGCTCACACAAAAACAGCTGTCGCTTGAGGGCGAAGTCCTGCTCCACGGTGTCCGCCGAGACAATACTATAGAAGTGCGCCTGATTGGCCCCAGCCTTGGGCCGCAAAATCCTACCGAGCCGTTGCGCTTCTTCCTGACGCGAGCCAAAGGTGCCGGAGACTTGAATGGCCAGTGATGCGTCGGGTAGATCAATCGCGAAGTTGGCAACCTTGGAGACGACCAGTGCCGGTATCGCTCCCGTGCGAAACTGTTCGTACAGAGTGTCGCGCTTCCCCTGCGCCGTGGTGCCTGTGATGAGCGGTGCGCCCAATTCGCTGGCGATCAGCTCGAGTTGCTCGACATACATGCCAATGATCAGCGCTGGTTCGTTCGCATGTCGGGCGAGAATGTCGCGCACCACCTGCGTCTTCGCCGTACTCTCCGATGCAACCCGAAACTTATGTCGTGCCTCGGCCACGGCGTATGGCATGCGGAGCGCGCCAGGCAGCGCCACGCGCACCTCGGTGCACACCGCAGTAGCGATCCATCCCTGTCGCTCAAGCACCTTCCACGGCACATCCGCCTTCTTTGGTCCGATGAGCGCGAACACATCATCCTCTCTGCCATCTTCGCGCACCAGTGTTGCGGTGAGGCCGAGTCGTCGCCGCGCCTGCAAAGTTGCCGTGATCTGAAACACTGGTGCCGGCAGCAGGTGCACTTCGTCGTACACAATGAGCCCCCAATTGCGACGGTCGAACAAGGTGAGGTGCGTAAATTCCCCGTCAGCGCGCGCACGATGCGTCAAAATCTGATACGTGGCTACGGTGACTGGTCGCACCTCTTTGCTGGTGCCATTGTACTCACCAATCATCTCCGCCGGAATCGCGGTCTTGTCCAGCAACTCGGCGATCCATTGTCGCACCGCGGACACGCTCGTCGTGAGGATAAGCGTTGACGATTGCACAGCAGCGATCGCCCCCATGGCGACGATCGTTTTTCCGGCACCACACGGCAACACGATCACACCGGAGCCGCCACGTTCAGCCCCGTGCGCGTGGAACGCATGCACGGCGTCGATCTGATAGTCGCGCAGCGCAAACGGTGCACCATGACGCGTGATGGCGCGGAGCGACACGTCGAGCGCATCGCCGGCTGTGTATCCCGCCACATCTTCGGCGGGGAATCCGGCTTTGATGAGGGCCTGCTTGATGCGACCGCGATCACTGTGGCGTATGCGAAAGCAGGTTGGCGATACGCGATCGGTGAGGAGCAGCGCCAGTTGCTTGCCGTGCACCAACTCTTCGGCCAAGACAACATCGCTGGTAAACACGAGCAGATGGTTGTCGGCCGCATCCGCATGGTCGCGCTCGATACGTACGCGACCAAACCGATTCGCAAAGTCGCGCACTTGCGTCGATACGTGCGACGGAACAGCAAAGCGTGAAAACGTCGTGAGCGCGCCAACGATGTCGTCAATCGGAACGCCGGCGGCGCAGGCATTCCAGATGGACAGCGGACTGATACGGTACGTATGAATGTGTTCCGGCGACTTTACCAGTTCGGCAAAGCGGGCCAGCGCGTCGCGCGCCTCGGGGTACCTCGGGGCGGCGACGTCCACTAATACGGTCAGATCACTTTGGACGATGAGCGGGTTGTCAGACATAGCGTCCCGACATTGCCACGCCCTTGCTCGGGCCGAGGTTCATGGCTCAAGGTCTCGGCGAGAACTCACCCTGGAACCATGGTAAACCCAGCGGTGGAGAAGTGATGGTCGAGCGTAAGCGCCTCGCGGATTTTGTGTCCCGTCATAACAACAAAGGACACCGCATCGGTGAAAGAAAACGGCAGGTCGGCGTAGCGAGCTAACCAGTCGATTCTCGCACGTTCGCATGCCGCGCGATGCCACGATACTTAGCCATAATTCATGATACAAACTGCTGGATGCTCCGGTCAACCGGCTCTCAGACACTGCAATTCGCGGTAACCACCCGATCCCCGCGGACGGACTTTGGTGCCCGCACCTTGTCGACACGGCGAGCGACGGCGAACTTCGCACGGCTGCAGTTCGGCGTCCAACCATCCCCACGCGGTGATTGTGTTATGCGAACCTCTCTCTGTCTCGCGCTCTTAGCGTTGTCCGCCGGACCCGCGCTGTCCCAGGATCCTGACTCCACAAACCGGGCCGCCGGCGGAGCGGGCGGACGAGGCGGGGGGCCACGTCCCTATGACCGTGTGATCACGGCCGACGCCAAGACCAAGCGTGGGCTGATGAATGTCCACCGAATCGGCGACCGGCTCTTCTTTGAGATTCCGCGACGTGAACTCAAGAAGGACCAGTTGCTGATCGGGCGGTATGCGCGCGCCGCGGCTCCCGAAGGCGGACGGGGCGGTGGCAATGCCACGCAGTACGCGGGCGACCAGTTCGCCGAACGCACCCTGCGATGGGAGGTGATGGGCAATCGCGTCATCCTGCGGGGACCCGAATTCGCCATCACGTCGAGCGACACCACGGCGGCCGTGCTCCGCGCGGTCGAGAATGCGAACTACGCGGCGGTCATTGCCACGTTCAACGTGGAAGCGTGGGGGCCCGATAGCGCGCCCGTCATTGATGTGACGCGGCTGTTCACCACGGCGATCCCGGAGATTCAGGCGATTCCGGGGACGATCGACGCCACCCGGTCATTCATCGACCGGCACCTCGCCTTCCCCGACAACATCGGGATCGAGGCCACCCAGACCGGGCTCGCGCCTGCTGCAGGGGCAGATGGTGGTGGAGGTGGCAGGGGTGGTGGTGCCGCGGCCCCGCGTCCGCCACGGAGCGTCATGGCGCACTACAGCATTGTGCGCTTGCCGGAACTGCCAATGATGCCGCGCCGCTTCGACGAACGCGTCGGTTTCTTCTCCAACCAGACCACCGACTTCGGCACCAACGAACACCGCTCGGCGACGCGGCGTTACATCGCGAGGTACCGCCTCGAGTGCAGCGACCGGAAGGTCGGCAATCTCTGCTATCCGAAAAAGCCGATCACGTATTACGTGGACCGCGACACACCGGAGTGGCTCAAGAAGTACGTGCGGGCCGGCATCGTGGAATGGCAGTCGGCGTTCGAGGCGGCAGGCTTCAAGGACGGCATCGTTCCCGCCGATCCCCCGTCGCCGCAGCAGGATCCCGATTGGGCGCCGGAAGATGTGCGCCACACCATGATTCGCTGGCTGCCGTCGACGACCGAAAACGCCGTCGGTCCGCATGTGAGCGATCCGCGCACGGGTGAGATCCTGAACGGATCGGTGCGCATGTTCCACAACATCATGAACCTGCAGCGGTCGTGGTACTTCACGCAGGCGTCGCCTCTTGATGCACGCGCCCGCAAGCTGCCGATGCCCGATTCGCTCATGGGCCGCCTGGTGCAGTTTGTGGTC
>JAYSVL010000056.1:0-2736 GCA_043718595.1 Gemmatimonadaceae bacterium | reverse complement strand
AAAACGTTGCCGCTCACCGATGTTCGTCGGCATGTGCTGGTGGTCGATCAAGAGCCGTTTGTCTTCAACACCACCATCGACGAGAACATCAGGTTCGCTCGTCCTGATGCGACGGCAACACAAGTTCTCGACGCGGTGCACGCCAGTGGGCTTACTGAACTCGTTGCCCGATGCCCCGGCGGGATGACAACGCTGGTCGGTGAGCGCGGACGTGCGCTGTCCGCCGGTGAACGGCAACGACTGGCTATCGCGCGCGCGTTCCTCGCCGACCCTGCGGTGCTTGTGCTCGACGAAGCAACGGGCGCGCTCGACCCAGCGACTGAACAACAGGTGGTGGCCGGATACGAAGCGATCATGCGTGGACGCACCACGATCGTGATCACACACCGCCTGGCGCTTGCACAACGCGCCGGTCGTATCATTCAGCTGGCCAACGGACGCATCGCCGACGATGGAACGCCCGCGCATCTCCTGGCCAACAACTCAGCATTCGCCGATCTCTTCGCCGTAAGCGAACGGCAGACTGCGCCGTCGATCGCAGCGGCTCCGTAACGCACGGTGACGCGATTCACGCTTGACCACCTGCTGTTCGGTGCGCGCACCGGACGCGGCGTGCGCGTCGCGATCATCGATAGCGGCCTGGCGCCGGGTCATCCGCACGTCGGGGATGTTGCCGATGGACACTCATTTGTGTCGACGGCGAGCGATCTGCGCGACCGCATTGGACATGGCACCGCGGTAGCAGCGGCCATTCGCGAGAAAGCCCCCGATGCCGAACTCGTGCCTATCAAAGTGTTTGATCGGACGCTGACCACCGACGCGACGACGCTGTGCGACGCGATCCGGTGGGCAGCGGATCACGACTGTCGCGTCGTCAACCTCTCCCTCGGCACATCAAACGCCGCACACACTGCGCCGCTGGACGACGTCATGCGGTATGCCGAGGAGCGCGGTGTGCTGGTGGTCGCGGCATTCAGTTCGGACGCCGTGCGCTGGTTTCCGGGATCACTCGACGGTGCGATTGGCGTGACCGGCAGCGCCGACATTGCGCGCGACGAATTCGGCATCGTGGAGGACGCCGACACAGGTCGGCAGCATCTTGTCGCGTCTATCTACCCGCGACCGATTCCCGGTGTACCACGTGAGCGGAACTTGCACGGTATCTCGTTCGCGGTGGCCAATGCGAGCGGATTTCTGGCGCGGCTGTGCGAATGTCCGTCATATGCACTGACGCGGGCGAAGGATGTGTTCGCTCTGCTCAACGGCGCGCAGACAGTTGAGACCGAAGTCGCGCATTCTGCTCTAGGTCACGTTATCGCGCCGCCGCGACATTAGATTCGGCGATCGGCACTTCACACCGACTTGGAGCCTTGCCATGCGTCGCCTTGCGCTGTGTTTGCTGATCGTGCTCGCCGCGTGTGGTGGCGGGGATGCGCCAGTCGTAGTGGTGCCGCCGCCGGTGGTTCCCATCGTTGTGAATGTCACCGGGCCAACAACGCCAATCGCCGCCGCGTCCACGGTTGCCTTCACCGCCAGCGTGAGTGGGACGACCAACAGTGCGGTGACGTGGACGGTCGACGCCGTGAGCGCAACGAACGTCGGCGCGATCAGCGCGAGCGGCGTGTACACGGCGCCACCGCAAGGCGGCACGTTTACCGTTCGCGCTTCGTCGGTCGCCGATGCGAGCAAGAGCGGTTCGGCGCCAGTAGTCGTCACGCCGCCGCCTGTCACCGTGACGATTGCGCCCAGTGGAGCGACTGTGGCGACCGGTGGCACCGTGCAACTGAGCGCGACCGTGACTGGTGCGACGAATGGCGCCGTCACGTGGGATCTACCGGGCGGTGCGACGACGGGCACCATTGTCAGCACTGGCACAGCGAATGCGACTTACACCGCGCCGAACACTGTGGGCTCGTATCAAGTGCGGGCGACGAGTGTGGCCGACAACACCAAGTCAGCAACGGCAACGATCACGGTGCCACAGGGTAACGGTTTTCGCGTTACTGGTCCGGCGCGTGTGGCACCACTCGCCAGTACACAGTTCACCGCAACATTCAATGATGCCGCAGTACCGGCGGTATGGAGTTTTGACGGTCCTGCCAACGGCTGCACGGTATCGACAACGGGTGTCTTCACGGCTGGCGCAACTGTGACGACGGTGACGCTGCGCGCAACGGATGCTGCGCAACGCACGGCGACGATGTTGGTCAGTGTGGCCACACAAGTGACGCTCGAACTGATCGTGCCGGCGAATCCAACGCTGACGACCGCCGACATGCTCACGTTTTATTGGAGCATCTCGCCGACCGGTGTCAACACTGCGGTCAACTGGACGTTGAGTCCGTCAATTGCGGGAACCACAATACCCGTCGACTACTTTCGCGGTTTTGTACCAGCGACCGCTGGTGTCGTCACGCTGACCGCAACGAGCGTCGCCGATCCAAGCGTTCGCGCGAGCTTCACCGCAACCGTCACGGCAGCGACCGGCCCAACGTTTGCGACGACTACTGGAACATCGCGTACTGCGCGATATGAACATGCCGCCGCCACACTCCCTGACGGACGTGTCGTGCTCATTGGTGGTCAGCGCACGCGCGGCGAGTACTCGCCACTCGCCACCAGCGAGGTATTCGCACCGCTCACCGGCACCTTCAGTGCTGGGCCAGCGCTTGCCACGTCGCGCCTGCAAGCCGAAGCGATTGCCATCGACGCCAATCGCGTGCTGATCACCGGTGG
>JAYSVL010000550.1:0-10518 GCA_043718595.1 Gemmatimonadaceae bacterium | reverse complement strand
ACGGCGGGCTCGCAGTCGTGTCATCCGATCATTGCGAGTACGACCAAAACAGCGCCGCTACTCCACTCAGCAAAACGCGGAGGCCATCGAGACCTGACGATATCCTCCGCGCTGATTTCGGCGTGCCCCCGTAGCGCTACTTCTTCGTCACCATGTCGGCTCGCATCGGGCCGAGTACGCCGAGTAGTTCGTCCTTCTCTTTCTGCGGAACGGCAGCGGCGTCGAGGGCTTTCACCAGATCTTCGACCAGTGCATCGAAATCGGCATCGGTGAGCGCCATCCCTTCGTGCGCCTTCTTCATGTCGAGCCCAGTATACGTGCACGGTCCGCCGCTTCCCTGGCACACCTGATCCACGAGCTTGGCCTTGAACTGCCGCATCGCCGCCGTGTCACCCGCCACGCGGCTAAAGCGCTTGTTGATCCGCGCATCAGCAGCCACGTTGGCCACAAACCCGTCAATGACGGTGGCGATCGCGGACTTGCCGCCCAGCCGATCGAAGAGCGTCGCCGGTGTTGCTGCCGCGGCCGCCGCCGCGGCGGCGGAGTCGGCCTGCGGCGCGTCAGCTTTGGGCCCGCAGGCCGCCAGGGCGCACCCGGCCAACAAGGACACCATGTTCCATCGCAGTCGCATCGAATTCTCCGGGGAGAGGGGTATCACAGACCTGGGCTCGTCCGCAGGCCGATACCACCAACATTCAACTCGGGACGCTTGCAGGCAACTGCGCGTCCGCCCGAGAGCGAGCCGAGCCGTTTTGCGTCGGCGTTACGTCCCTGCAGCGAGCCGCGGCGCTACGCTATCATTGTCGCTACCACTCACCCGGGACGCACGCATGCCGAACCGTTCACGCCGAGCTGCCCTGTGCCGCATTTCAGCAGGGTTTATCGTCGCCACGCTGGTGATCGGAACGCCACTCACCGCGCAGCCGAAAGCAAAACGCAAACCGGTGGTGACCGCGCCGTTCTTCATCGGCACGTGGACTGGCACGGCTGTTGTCGCGCTCGGTGACAGCACGATCACGGTGCCGGTGATTTACAACTTTTCGCAGACGGCTGGTGCTGTTGGCGGCACCGCGATCGTTCCCGGACAAGCAACGGGCGTGATCTCAGATCTCGCTCGCGACGGAAGCCGAGTGCAGTTTCGCGTCACGCCGAAAGAGGGCAAGCCTCTCGAGCACGATGGAACGCTCGGCGCGGACGGAGCGTTGGCGGGCACGGTGAACATGGACAACAAGCCCGTGGCCAAGTTCAAGATCACGGTCAGGCCGCCGCCAGCGAAGTGAGGCGCGATGAGCTATCAGGGCAGATACAACCACGCCGACGCGCGCGGTCCCGTGCCGCCACCGTAGCCACCGGTCAGTAAGACTCGTCCATCACCAAGTGGTGCTACGGCGGAGAATTGTCCTGCCATGCGGGCATCACCACCGACAAGCGCAAAGGTGCGTGTGGTCGGGTCGTACGTCTCTGCTTGCACGTCACCCCCGGCTAACAACACCGTGCCGTTCGGCAACAGGACGCTGCTCCCCTGATGTTTGTATCGACCGCGCGTCATTGACGGGCCCAATGTGAACGTGCCAGACGCTGGGTCAAACAACTCGGTGCTGGAGTACACGCCCTGGTCGTCCCGCTCATCCGATCCACCGGTCACCATCACGCGGCCGTCGCGCAGCAGGACCGCGTCGTGTTTATGACGCCGCACCTGCATATCGCCAGCGCGCGTGAACCGCCCGGTTGTCGGTTCATACACTTCGGCGGAGGCGTACAGCGTGATGTTGGCGCGACGATCACGATGCCCGCCGGCAATCAGCACACGACCGTCATGCAGACGCACGGCCGTGTGACTCTCGCGTGCCACTGTCATCGCGCTCGTCGGCGAGAAGCGCCCCGTCGTCGGATCATAGAGCTCGGCACTCGACAAGAACGTCCAGTCGGGTCCAACACCACCGGCAACCAACACTGTGCCGTTGGCCAAGAGCGTCGCAACGTGGCCGGCACGTGGCGCATGCATCGCGCCAGCCGACGCAAACGTACTTGTCGTCGGATCAAACAGTTCGGCAGAGGCGAGGACTGCATTGCCGACGCCGAAGCCGCCAACCAGCAGCACCTTGCCGTTCGCCAGCACCGTGGCCGTGTGACTGTGGCGTACGGTGACCATGCGAGGGAGTAGCAGGAAACGCGCGGACTGCGGGTCGAACAATTCGGCGCTCTTGGCCGCTTGCTCGTCCCCGGTAAACCCGCCTGCCACCAGCACGCGTCCATTGGGAAGCGATGTGGCGGTGTGCGCCATGCGCGGCACGCTCATGGTCGCTGTAGTCACCATCGTCGATGCCGCTACCCGATCAGTATCGGTGTGCTTACCGGCCGCGGACGATCGCCACGACACCGTAGCGAGGACCAGGGTCAGCACAAGGATACGTCGCAACAGTGCCGGGCGCATCATGGTGGCTCCTTCGTGAGTGGTAAAGCCGGAACAGCGTTTCCTTATGACAACATCAGCCGACTTTTCGTCGTACTATATAGATGACGCTAGACCCAGAATAGTTGACGCCACACCCTGCGCACCTTCACCGCGGTCACCACACCATGTCTATTGTTCGTCGTCTGACCACTGTTCTCGTCGCCTTCGCCGCGCCTGTCATTGTTCACGCGCAGCAGAAACGGCCGCTCACGCAGTCCGACTGGGATCGCTGGCAGAACATCGCCGCTCCGGCACTGTCACCGGACGGCAAGTGGGCGGCATACACGCTCAACCCGCGCGTCGGCGACGGTGAGTTTGTGGTGCGTGCGACGAACTCGGCGACCGAGTATCGCGTCAACATGGGGTATACCAACCGGGACAACAATACGCCGGGTGCAGAGCGCGGACGTGGTGGTGCGGCTGGTGGTGCACCGGCAGGCGGTCCGCCTCCCGGGGCAGGCGGTCGTGGCGGTCGCGGTGGTGGCGGCGGTGGCACGGCGGCAGGACCGTTCAGCGCGGACGGACGCTTCGCCTTTGTCATGGTGACCACGCCGCCGCGAACCCAAGTGGATAGCGCTGAAGCCGCGCAGCGCGCGCGAGGTGGTCGAGGTGCAACGGGAGTCGCCGTCGGTGGTGCCGCGCCGAACGCAAACGCGACGGCGAGCAACTCACTTCGCGTGATTCGTCTGGTCGATGGCAACGTCGAGTCGATCAAAGGGGCGCGTGGTTTCCGTGCACCAAGTGCGAGCGGCAAGTGGCTTGCGTACGCGATGCCTGATCCTGTCGCCGATTCCATTGCCGCAGCAGGTGCGGGCGGGCGAGGTGGCCGGGGCGGCGGGCGCGGTGGCGCTGCTCCGTCTACCGAAGGCCAGGTGACACGCCGCGCATACGGCACGCCGCTCGTACTCCGCAACCTTGATACGGGAGCGGAAGACAAGCTGGCGGATGTCGCGAGCTACACGTTCGACGACAGCGCAAAAGTGTTGGCCTACACCGTCGCGTCCCGCGACTCAACGACAGACGGCGTGTACCTGCGTGACCTCAGTGCAGGCACGACGCGGACCGTGATGAGTGGGCCGGGCAACTATCGCGCGTTCACGTTCGACCGCACGCAATCACAGTTCGTGTTTGCCTCAGACAAGGACGAGTTTGGACGACCCAACGCGAACAGCGCCATCTACCATGGCACCGTCAAGGCGGGCACCGCTCAGCTGCTGCTGTCGGCGCAGTCGCTGCCCGCGTTCTATCGATTCCCTGACAATGTTGCTGCGAATTTCACACGGGCCGGCAACGCGATCACCGTGACCATCGCCCCACCGCGCGAAGAACTCGTGCCCGCCGACTCGCTGGTTGGCAAAGCGAAGTTTGATCTGTGGCACTACAAGGACGCGCAGATTCAGCCCACGCAGTTGCTGCAGGTGAACGGCGCAATCAACCGCACCTTTCAGGGCATCGTCAACCTGACCACGAAGAAGTTCACGCGTCTCACCGACGAGAACTTTCCGGGCGTCGTGTTGTCTGATGACGGCAAGGTGGGACTGCAAGCCACCGGCGTGCCGTACGATCTGCAGCGCACGTGGGGTGACGGTGCCACGGATGTCTATCTCGTCGACCCAGTGACGGGCGTTCGCAAAGAGATCGTCAAAGGAATTAACGGGCAGGCGCAATTGTCCCCGGGCGCCAAGTACGTCACTTGGTACCACGACAAGGAGTGGTACGCGTACAACATTGCAACGGGAAAAACGACCGACCTGACCAGTGCACACAAGAGCGTGCGCTTCGAACAGGAAACGTGGAGTACACCCGGCAATCCTGCGGCGTGGGGTGTCACTGGCTGGACGAAAGACGACCGCTCCCTGTTGCTCAATGATCGCTTTGACATCTGGGAGCTCGATCCCACGGGTGTTCGTGCACCGGTCGTGCTCACCGATTCACTCGGCCGTCGCGAGAACATGACGCTGCGCACAATCACGCTTGATGCCGATGACGACGTGCGCTACCTCGACACCAGCAAACCAACGTGGCTTTCCGCATTTGACGAAGACACCAAAGAGAGCGGCTTCTATCGCACGCGACTGGACAGTCGGCACGCACCGGAGCGGGTGGTCATGGACCCTGTGCGCTACGGCACACCAACCAAAGCCGCGCGTGCCGATGTGTACATGCTGACAAAGAGCACGTTCGCGGATTTCCCGAACCTCTATGTTGGGCCAGGCATCTCGGCCGCCACGTCGCGCATCACCAATGCAAACGCGTTCCAGAAAGATTTTCTCTGGGGTAGCGCGGAGCTGGTGTCGTGGAGCAGTGCGGACGGAGTGCCGCGGCAGGGCATTCTGTACAAGCCGGACAACTTCGATCCAAGTAAGAAATATCCGATGCTGACGTATTTCTATGAAGACTTGTCGGACGGATTGCATTCGTACATCGCACCGAATGGTGGCACGTCCGTGAACATCACGCACTACGTGTCGAACGGATATCTGATGTTCGAGCCCGACATTTTCTACGAAGACGGTCACCCCGGCCAGAGTGCGCTCAAGTCGATCATCCCCGGCGTGCAGAAGCTGATTGATCGCGGCTATGTCGACCCGAAGAAGCTCGGACTACAAGGTCACTCGTGGGGCGGTTATCAAATCGCCTACATGGTCACGCAAACGAACATGTTTGCCGCGGCAGAAGCCGGCGCACCGGTTGCCAACATGACCAGTGCCTACGGCGGCATCCGGTGGGAGAGTGGTGTCAACCGTGCGATGCAGTATGAAAGCGGACAGAGTCGCATTGGTAAGTCGCTACAGGAAGGATTGCCGCTGTACCTCGAGAATTCGCCGCTCTTTCACATCGACCGCGTGCAAACGCCACTACTCATCCTGCACAACGACCAGGACGGTGCGGTGCCCTGGTATCAAGGGATCGAACTGTATATCGGATTGCGGCGACAGGGTAAGGAGTCCTATCTGTTCAACTACAACAACGAGTTGCACGGCATTCAGGGACGCGCCAATCAGAAGGACTGGGCGCAGCGCATGCAAACGTTTTTTGACGTCAAGCTCAAAGGCATGCCGGAACCCGACTGGATGATCAAAGGCATCGCCGCCAAGGACAAAGGGAAAGACCAACTCGCGAAGCCGGTGATTCGGCCGTAGCGCCGAACGAGATGGTGCACCCCGACGTGGGCCGACCGGAGACCGTGGAACCGCCGCGTGAGAATGTGGCGGTGGTCGCGGTACACGGAATCGGGCAGCAACGCGCCGGAGACAGCGTGCGCGCCATCGCCGCCATGCTGTTGCGTCTCCAGCATCCCGATGGCAGTGCGCGCTTTAGTGGGTTTGTCGAAACACCGTTGCAGATTCCCACCCGACGTGTGGGAGTGAAGCCGCGCGCATCCAGCGCGGCGGTGCGCAGGTCGCGCTGGCGCGAATACTCCGACGCGCTCTCGGTGATGTTGCGGAGTGAAACGGGCTCGAAGCGGTACGCCGCGGAGTACGAGTTCATGCGTGCGCAGCTGGAAGCGTATCCGGGCGACGACGATCCGTACGTGACGACGCGCATCGCCGGTTCGCGACACGCAATGGGCAGCACGCAGACCACCTCGTGCATGCACATCTACGAAGTATTCTGGGAGAATCTGTCACGCGTCGGCTCGGGCCCGCTGCCGCTCCTCGGCGCGTTTTACCAATTGCTTTTCAATACAGCGAATCTGGGCCAGGTTGCCGTCAATCACGCGGCGCTCCGCTATCGCAGCATGGCGAGTTGGCGCACGTTCCGCACACTGCACGCACTGGCCACGCGCCTCTTCACGATGTTTGTACCGGCGAGCTGGGCGCTCATGCTCGGGACGTCGTTGACGTTGCTCATCCTCGCCATACCGGTCGACAAGAAGATCCTTGTCGTGGGTTGGCTTGCTGGTATTGTCACCTTCGCCGGATTGTGGAGAGCATTCCATGCGGTGCGGACGACCGGGTGGCCATGGTTTTCCGCACCAATCGCCGCGATTGCGGTGACGTATGCAGCGGCGCGCGGCGTGCAGACGCTCTCCGCACTTGCCGTTGACCGCATCCTCGTCGTGCTCTGGTCACTCATCGCCTGCGGGCTCGTTGTCGCGCTGTTTCACCGCTATGAACGCGTCCGTCCAGGCGCATACCTCGTGGGGATATGGACGTCGGCGGTGGTGTTTGTTGGCACGGTCGGCTGGACGTTGCTGGCCACCAACGTGACTTGGCTGTTCGCTCGTGTGCTCGAAGTCTTCGCCGTCGAATCCGCGTTGACAGTGCTCTTGTGGTACGTGATCTACGCACTCGGCTTCGCTGCAGCGCTGACTGGTGCCGTTGCCCGACGGGGCAAGTCCGGCGATGACACGCGCGTCCTGCGCCTGACGCAGTGGACAGCAACGGCGACGCTGGGCACGGCTGCGAGTGCCGTGCTGGTCTTCACATTCGTGTTGTGGTCGGCGATCCTGGCGACGACCCGTTCATGGCTCCGGCCGATGGATGCGGAGTATTTTCGGATCACGCTGCCGTGGTTCAACCTGCAGGAGGCGGCCGAAGACGACCGCGTGTTTGAGTATCTGCGCGCGATACTCGAGAGTTCCGGTGGAGCCGGATATCCGCTGCTACTCTGGTGCATGCTTGTCGTGGTGCTCACCGCACTGATCGCGATTGGCCCATCGCTCACGCGCGAGTTGCTGCCCAGCGAGCGAGCGGCGCCGCAGCCGATGTCGGCGCAGTCACGTCGCGATCATGCACGACAGGCTGACGACGCCACGGAACGACTGGGCCGTGACCTGTCCGACCGCATGCAACTTGTATCGCTCGCCGCTGTCGCGCTGTTCGTATTTGCGTTTTTTGTTCAGCCAGCCATCTCAATCACGCATTGGGCGCAAGAGGTCAATAACACCGGCGGCAGTGTGCGGGAAATTCTCGAATGGCTGCACAAGAACGGCGCGCAGTGGATTGCGTGGTCCGGTGGATTGCTTGGCGCCTCCGGTCTGGGGCTGTACGCCTGGCGGGAACGTGTGGGACCAGTGATCGATACGGCCTTGGACGTCGACAACTATTTGCGCGAACATCCACGCGACGCAACACCGCGAGCGCGGATCGCCGAACGGTACGTCTCGCTGCTTCGCTATCTGAATGCGTGGCGCGATGATACCGGGCGGCCGTACGATCGGGTGATTGTCGTCGCGCATTCGCAGGGAGCCGTGATCACCGCAGACCTGCTGGGGTTCGTGAAGCTTGAACGTGAGATGAACCACGACCTGTACCCGTTGCTCAACGGTCCACTTGATGGCGGCGCGGATCGTCGCCTGCATCTCTTTACGATGGGTAGCCCGCTGCGCCAGATCTACGCGCGCGCCTTTCCGTTGTTGTATGAGTGGATGCGCGGAACGCACGCTCCCTGGGGCACGTCGCGTATGCACGCAGTGGGCGCGACAACAACTGTTGCGCCGAGCACGCAACCGGCGGTACCAACTCGGCTGAACGATGGGCATCGCGTGGCAGGACCAGGGTTGTCAGACGACAGCGCACCGCACCCAGCAGATTTTGGCCTCTGGCGCTGGGTCAACGCCTACCGCTCGGGCGACTACGTCGGGCGGGCGATGTGGCGTGATCAGACCACGCATGCGGACCTGTTATTCCGGCGATCACCACGCGACGTGTCGGCGCACGAGGATGATCCACCGGAAACGATTTGGGTGTCGGAGGACGCGACCGGACGACGTCGCGAGCTGTGTATCGGTGGCGGCGCGCACACCAGATACTGGGACGCGACCGCGATGCCGATTGCGGTCGAACTCGATCTCCTGATCGCCGCCGCACCGACCACCGTATGAGTGTCATCACGCGCCGTGTGCGCGCGCAGACCATATCGCTACTGGCGTTCGCGTTTGCGACGTCCGGATGTCGATGGGTGCGATCCGGTGATCCAACGCCACTCGCGCCGGTGCCGCACCTGCGTGTCGTGAACGCGTGTGGTGGTCGCGTCTGCACCGACTCCATGGACATCGTGGCGCTAGGGGTTTCTGGTTACATGTTTATGGCGTGGCGAGACACCACGCAGTTGGTGTTGATGCCGCCCGGGTTCCGCAATCCATCCATTTGGCGGCTGCTGAGTGGTTGGGACTGGATCCGCGGTACGCGCCCGGACACGGCGCGCATCACGCGCCGGTTCGCGCAGATGCCCGCGGCCAGTCGCGCACGGCTCGCGCGCGTGCACGCGATCCTCGTGGGGCATGGACACTACGATCATCTGCTCGATCTGCCCGCGATGGCACCGTGGATGCCGGAATCTCACGTGTATGGCAGCGCGACCGTCGTCAATCTGCTGTCCGGTGCGTCGCAATTTCGCGATGTGAACGGAGGGCACGCGCGACTGATCAACGTCGACAGTGTTGCTGGTCAGGATCTCGAACATCCGGGTACGTGGATTGATCCGCCAACCGGACCGTGGCGCTTTAAAGCGGTGGCGTGGCAACACGCACGCAATTTCCCCGGCATCACTTTTTCGGCCGGTGAGCAACGCACGCCGAAGACTGTGTTGCCGCGCACGGCGAGTGGATGGAAGATGGGACGGGTGTACGCGTGGACGTTGGATCTGCGCGATGCAGGTGGCGGCACGGCGTGTCGCGTGATTATGCAGGACGCAGCGGCGTCACCTGCGGTTGTGGCGCGCGCGTCGGCGATCTGGAACAGCGAGCGCCCGGCCGGTGCGACGCTCGCGCTTATTACCGCCGCGAACTTTGATCGTGTGCAGAACAACCCCGACACGCTGCTCACCTTGCTCGCACCGCAACACGTGCTGCTAGGTCACTGGGAAGAGTTCTTTCGCACGCCGGAGAAATCGTGGCGACTGGTGCGCGGCATTGATGGCGCGCAGCTGATGCAACGCGTGCGCGCCAAAATGGACACCGCGTGGACGGCGCTTGAGCCGGGTGCGGTGCTGCGTCTCAAGTGTTAGCAAACGGCTCTATCGCGTCCGTATGCGGTGCACGGCGTGCGATACCACCGGCCAGCGTCGCGCGCTACTTCTTCTTTTCGGCCTTCTCGGAGGCCTCGCCGCTTTCGTGCTCCGTCTTGATCACGGCACCAGTCTTGGCATCTACATGAATCTCGGTCACGCCCGTCTGCCCGGCGACCGTGATATCGAACGAATAGATCAGCGCGCCGTCTTCTTCTTCCAGCTCACCCTTGGCGACCGTACCACCAGGTACTGCCGCAAGAGCAGTCGCGCGCGCCTGCTCGGCTTGAACAGCGGCCTTCGCGAACAAGCCCGGTGTTTCCTCTGTGATGGCGACCGGAGTGGTTGCGGTGGTCATCGGTGCAGGTGCCGTAGCCTGCGCCGACGTTTCGGCGGCTTCGCTTGCTTCGTTCTCCTTCTTCTCGCCGGAAGCGCAACCGATCAGGGCGGCGAGTACCAGGGTGGCAGTGCGTGCGGATCGCATGGGCGACGGAGTTAGAGTGGCCAGTTGTGCGCCACCGGGTCGGTGGCCTCGCAGAACAGTCAGGAAATGAATCACGACGGCGGGCTGCGGTCAAACGGAAGCCGAGGCTGCTACGGTTGCGCTCGCGACAATCCAACGAGGTGTGTGAATGCGCATGTCTACTTGTGTCCGGCGACGACCTTCTCCACCGACTTGACAATGCGCCGCGCGCGCGTCTCTGGTGCCTTCGCCTCTTCAATCGCGCGAACGTGCTCCTTGCGATGTGTGTACGCCAGCGCGTCGAACGCGTTTCGCGCCTTTGCTTTCTTAAGCGCGGCCGCGAAGTCATCGGGGACATCCACCGTGCGCGGAGCATCGTCCAGCTCAAGCGTCACGTCGATCGTTTCACCACCCGTGATCTTCGCTTTCTCGCGATGTTCCGCGGCCACGCCCACCATAAACGTGCCACCCATCACGGCGACAGTGCTGCGGTAGGTGTAGCCATTGATTGTGACGCGCACCGGTGCTCGCTTCCCACCACCGAGCAGTGTGATGATCTCGGGAGGGATGACGATGCCGGTGGCGTTCATGTCTTTGGCTTGCTGCAGCGTCGTGGTGAATCTCACCGGAACTCCCCGCGCATGTG
>JAYSVL010000549.1:0-10536 GCA_043718595.1 Gemmatimonadaceae bacterium | reverse complement strand
CGGTCGATCGTATGCTGGCCGCGATGAAGAAGTACGGTCGCATGCCATGACGCATCACCACTCCTCCCACGTACAACCGAGAATCGATGTCCACGTTCAGCGCTGAACTCATTGGCACGATGGTGCTCATCATCCTCGGCGACGGCGTCGTTGCCAACGTTCTCCTCACAAAATCGAAAGGCAACAACGCGGGCACGATTGTGATCACGGCGGGATGGGCATTCGCCGTTACGATCGCGGTCTATCTCGTCAACACCATCAGCGGCGCGCACCTCAACCCTGCGGTCACGATTGGCCTGGCGAGCATCGGCAAGTTCAGTTGGGCGCTGGTGCCCTCGTATCTCGCCGCACAGATGATCGGGGCGTTTCTGGGTGGCGTCATTGTGTGGCTGGCGTATCTCCCGCACTGGAAGATCACGGAAGACAAGGCTGCGAAACTTGGTGTGTTTTGTACAGCGCCGGCGATCCGGGATCCACTGGCGAACGTGATGACCGAAGTAATCGGCACGTTCGTGCTCGTGCTCGGCGTGCTCGCAGTACTCTCGCCGAAGAATCTTGTGCCGAATTCCGGTTTCGACACCGGCTTCGCGCCGTGTCTCGTCGGTGTCATCGTATGGGCGATCGGCCTTTCACTCGGGGGACCGACTGGATACGCCATCAATCCGGCTCGCGACCTTGGTCCGCGTCTCGCGCACGCCGTTCTGCCCATAGCGGGGAAGGGCGATTCAGATTGGAGTTACGCCTGGGTGCCAATTGTAGGCCCGATACTCGGCGGCATCATCGCCGCCAAGTTTTATGTCGCGTTCTGGTCAGTGTGAGCGCGCTGTCCGTCCGATACATCCCCGCATGACTTGACCCCGCCGATGAAATACATCCTCTCGCTCGACCAGGGCACCACCAGCTCGCGTGCCATTCTGTTCAATCATGCGGGTTCCATCATCGCCGTCGCACAAAAAGAATTCCCCCAGATTTTTCCGAAGCCGGGATGGGTGGAGCACGACCCAGGCGATCTGTGGTCCTCGCAGGCGAGTGTCGCGGGTGAGGTGCTGGCCAAAGCGAGTGCACGTGCCAGTGACGTTGCTGCGATTGGCATCACGAACCAGCGGGAGACCACCGTCGTCTGGAATCGTAGCACAGGTCGTCCGATTTACAACGCTATTGTCTGGCAGGACCGCCGGACCGCAGCACTGTGTGATAAGCTCAAGGCGAAAGGACTCGCGCCCCTTATTCGCCGCAAGACCGGTCTGGTGATTGACGCGTATTTCTCGGCGACAAAGCTGCAGTGGATTCTCCAGCATGTGAAGGGCGCAAAGCAGATGGCGTCGCGTGGCGACCTCGCATTCGGCACGGTGGACTCGTGGCTCGTCTGGAACCTCACGCGCGGCAAGCGACATGTGACAGACGCCAGCAACGCGTCGCGCACGATGCTCTACAATCTCAAGACTGGCGACTGGGACGACGAGTTACTCGCGCTGTTCGGCGTGCCGCGCTCCATCCTGCCCGAGATTTGTTCATCAAGTGAGGTCTACGGCGACGCGGAAGTTTTTGCGAGTCCGATACCGATCGCTGGGATCGCGGGCGATCAGCAGGCCGCACTGTTTGGTCAGGTGTGCACACAGCCCGGTATGGTGAAGAATACGTTTGGCACCGGGTGTTTCATGCTCATGCACACCGGCACCACGCCCATTGTTTCAAAGAAGCAACTGCTCACGACGGTCGCCTGGCGTATCGGCAAGCGCACGGAGTTTGCGCTTGAAGGGAGCATCTTCATTGCGGGTGCCGTGGTGCAGTGGTTGCGCGATGGTCTCGGCATTATCAAGTCCGCCGCCGACGTGGAGGCGCTCGCGGCGACGGTCCCGGACACCGGCGGCGTTTATCTCGTGCCCGCATTCGCCGGACTTGGCGCGCCACACTGGGATCAATACGCGCGCGGCATGCTTGCTGGACTCACGCGCGGCACCACATCGGCGCACATTGCGCGCGCTGCCCTCGATGGTATCGCCTATCAGGTGGCTGACGTGCTGCGTGCGATGGAGTCAGACGCGAAGATCAAACTGAAGGGGCTTCGTGTCGACGGCGGCGCGTGCAGCAACAATCTGCTGATGCAATTTCAGGCCGACCTGCTCAACGTGCCCGTTGTGCGGCCAAGGGTGTCAGAGACGACGGCACTCGGTGCCGCGTATCTCGCGGGACTCGCGGTAGGCTTTTGGAAGAATCAGAAGGAGATCGCGACGCAGTGGCAGGCGGAACGCGTCTTTGTGCCAACGATGACAGCGGCGCGGCGCACACAGATGACGGCTGGTTGGACGAAGGCGCTCAACCGCGCGAAGTTGTGGGAAGATCACTAACAAATGCGCGCGAAAGGTTCAATGCCACGACGTATCATCACTCCCCACAGTGCTGAGAGGTCTCGATGAAGCTCAACCCGTATCTGGCGTTTGATGGCCGTTGCCGAGAGGCGTTCGAGTTTTACGCCAAAGCCCTCGGCGGACAGATCGTGTTCATACAAACGATCGGTGATTCACCGATGGCGTCACATCACCAGCCTGAAGCGCGGGATCGAATTATGCATGTCACGTTGCAGGCCGGCGATCAGGTGTTGCAAGGCGCTGACGCACCGATTGGTCAGTTTACGAAGCCAGCGGGGTTCTCGGTCGCGCTGCATTTCGATGAACCGGCGGACGGCGAACGTGCATTCACGGCGCTCGCCGAAAACGGCATGGTGCAGATGGCATTTCAGCCGACGTTTTGGGCCAAGGGGTTTGGCATGCTCATCGACCAGTTCGGCACGCCGTGGCTTGTAAACGCCGGACAGACAACTGGCGCGTAGGCGTGCGTGCATGCGCAGGACGACATATGCTTGTGCTGGGCGCTGCCCTTCTGCTCGCGTGCGGAGGCGGCGCCCGGGAGTTGGCGACGACGCAGCCGACTCGACCGAACATCGTGTTCCTCCTGCTTGACGATGCGCGCTACGACGATCTCGTCGGCCATCCGTTCGTCGACCTTCCCAACCTGAAACGTCTGGCCGCCGAGGGCGCGTCGTTCCGTCGCTTCTTCACGTCAGCGCCGCTGTGTTCGCCGAGCCGCGCGGTGTTCATGACTGGCCAGTATGCGTTTCACAACGGGATCATCGACAATGCGGAACGCGGAGCGCTCAGCCACACCATTGTCACCTTTCCGAAGTTGTTACAGGATGCGGGCTATGTCACTGGGTTCTTCGGCAAGTGGCACATGTCGCACGATGATGATTCACCGCGGCCAGGCTTTCATCGTTGGGTGAGCTTCATGGGTCAGGGTGTGTACTTCGACCCGGACCTCAACATCGATGGTGTTGCGACGAAAGCCACGGGATACATGACGGACATCCTGACGGCGCACGCGGTGTCATTCATAGAGAGTGCGCCAGCCGACAAGCCGTTTCTTGCCTTCATCTCGCAAAAGTCTGTGCACCCAGAGATTCATCCGAATCAAGTGCGTTCGTTTCCGCCGGCACCCGGAGACGAATCTGCGTACGTCGATCAACCCATCCCGCGCAATGCCAGCTGGCGAGCCCCGCTTACTGGGAAACCGGCGTTGCAACGACCGGTCGACGTGAGCGACCCACGCAGTCCACCTGGTGGGCTACCCGACAAGTTTGTTCGCGACCGTTTGCGCATGTTGCGGTCGGTGGACCGCGGGATCGGCGCTGTTCTTGCGGCGCTCGAAGCGAAAGGTGTGCTTAACGAGACCGTGTTTGTTGTCACCAGTGATCAGGGTTTCTTCTACGGCGAATTCGGATTGGCGCAGGAGCGGCGACTCGCGTACGAACCGAGCACACACATTCCGCTGATCGTGCGATTCCCGCGGCTCGTGTCGGCCGGCACAACGCCCAACGTGCTCGCCAGCAATGTGGACATCGCTCCGACGATGCTGGCCCTGGGTGGTGTTTCCGTTCCGCGCACGATGGATGGACGCTCGCTAACCAGCGCACTGCGCAATGATTCGTCGGCGATACGTACCGAATTGCTAATTGAGTATTACTCCGACAAGGAATTCCCGCGCGTGAAGGGGATGGGTTACAAAGCCGTGCGTACGGACCAATACAAGTTCATTCGCTACGACGAACTGCGCGGCATGGACGAATTGTACGATCTCGCTGCAGATCCGTACGAGCTCAACAATTTGCTTCCCGATCGCGTGCCTCCTGGGGTAATGGCTGACCTGTCGCGCAGGCTCGATGCTCTGTTGGGACGCGCAGAGGGAGTGCGCACACCGTAGTCTCCTAAGAAACAGCCAAAAGCAGTCCTATCCTGATGACAGATGCGCCTGTTTCTCGGGCGATGTCTCGCGACTACAGCGCGTGCATTCCGTGAGAAGGGTGTTGGGCTGGGTCGAACGGCGTCGCCCGATAGCGGTTGGCCGTGTTGGCGCGAAAATGTCGCGTACCTCAGCGACCCCCTTTCGCGAGCGATGTCGACCATGGCCACTTCCTCCCCGCACACCAGCATCGCCGTGTTTTTGCGGCGCGTGGGCGTGCTCGTGTTCCTCACTGTTGCCTCGCCCATCGAGGCGCAGGTTCAGGTTCGGGAATCGAACTACGGGCCGGGCGAGTACGGTAATTATCGGCGGCGTCTCGTAGAGCTGATGGGGCAAGCGCGTGCACTGACCGAGGAGATCGCCGCAATCGGTGTGCAGTCGCAATACTGTTCGGCGCAAGAACGTCGTGACGATGGACAGGCGCTCGTCGTTGCGCGCAAACATCTCGACGCGTTGCGTGCGGCCTACCGCGATTTCAAGTACGAGACGAATCGGCTGTTGCAGCGCAAGTCGATCGCCGACCAATTCCAGTCGGCTGGGACGGCCAATGGACCGCAATTTTGGAAGGAAGCCGACGCGGATATCGTGAACCACCCCACCGCCGACCTTAACGCGGCAGACAAAATTTGGCGCGTCAGTCGCGTGGTCGACTGCAGCAACACGCGGCGCACCGAAACCGCGGTGCAACCTCCGCGTACGCCCACACCGCCGCCGCGAACGAATCCACTCGTCGGCTTAACCCGCCCCGACGTTCCGCCACACGCAGCGGTCCCTGCCCTGCCGCCTCCCTTCTGTACGTATCGTGAACTCTGGGCATGGCACGATGCCAACCTGCGGCCGCAGATGGACCGGTATCTCAACGCGGGTTGGGCGCTTTTGCTGTACGCACAACGCGTGGCGGACGGCATTGAACGCGCGCGCAGTACCCGTGACGCCGACGCCTTGCGTGCAATGCAAGGAGAGCTCGACTGGGTGGACAAGTCGCACCGCGCGACCGATGCGAACTACTGGGAGCTGGCGCGTCTGCGTGATCGGTTGACGGTCATTGATTGCACGCGACGTGACTCGACGCGCACCGATCCCACGCGCACGCAGCCGACGCGAACCGAGCTGACGCGCCCCGACACCACACGCCCTCAACCGACGCGACCCGATCCGATACGCGCGCAGCCAACGCGCACCGAACCAACGCGCACTGAGCCGCCACGCAGTGAACCGACACGACCTCCAACTGGCGGTGGAACACGCACCGGCATGAACTGGCGATTGGGCGCAGGCATCGAGTATGCCGGCTATCCCGACTTCAAACGGGTTGCGGGCGATCAGTTGTACAGCAACGGCGCCAGCGGAAAGAGTGGCACGATCGGGTATGGCGTATCGGTTGGCGTCGACTACAAACGGCTGCAGTGCAGCCTGAGTGGACACTACAACTCCTTGTCGTACGAACAGACGTACTCGCCGCCTGAAGTCAATCGCCCTACGATGTCGACGGGGACCGTTGACGGCCAGTTCTACGACGCGTCATGCGGGCCGCGCTTCCGCCTCGGTGGACTTCGCGTCGCCGGGTTCTTCGGCATGACGTACGCGATCAACGAACTCGCGTTTACCGACACGTATTCGAACGGTGTGATGATCAACGGCCGCCGCGAGCTGCAGAACTGGAAGTCACATGGAGGGTTCGCCATCGATGTGCCCATCGATAATCGCTTTGGACTGCGCTTTGACGTGACGCACACGCTCGGCGGCTGGAGCGGTGATGCCGACCGCAACACGCGCCTTGGAGTCGGCGTGCAGTACCGTCCCAGCGGCTTTCCGCTCTTCTAACCGAGCCCACTCATGCATACGTCTCCCACGACCACTGGTGCGCCGCGCAGGTACGAACACATTCGTTCGCGCTGTTTGCTCGCCGTGGTAGCGCTGTTGGCTGCGTGCGAACTCAAAGGCCCCGACTTCTTTGCCCCACAGAAGGTCGACGACGCCCTGTTCCGATCGTGCACACTCGTGTCGAGCGCGTTCAGCGGCGTTCGGTCGTCGGTGAATGTGGGCGACGCCGTGTCCGGACAGTTCACCGGCACGTCAATCTCCGTGCTGGGTGGCTGCGACGCTCGACGTGCGACCTACGCGTTCACCAGCAGTAACCCGTCGGTCGCGACCATCGGACAGACACCGGGTACCACACCAACACAGTCTGCCAACGCGTTCGGCCTGCCGGTCATCGTGGTGCCGGTTGGTGCGGGGTCCGCGACGCTCACCGGCACAATCACGCTCGACGACGGCAAAACAAGCACGGCCTCGGTGCCCATCACCGTCGTGCGACCGGTCGGCAATCTCACGGTGACGGTCTCCGGATTGCCGTCTGGAACACCAGCGGATGTTGCAGTTGTACAAGGCACCACGACAGCGGGACGCCTCACCGCGACGGGTACGCTCAGTCAGTTGAGCACGGGCGTGTACACCATCACCGCGTCCGCAGTGACGGCCGGCGACGGCACGGCCTACGACGCGACGCCTGCCTCACAGCAAGTCACCGTCGTGAACCAGGGGACCGCGAACGCGAGTGTGCTCTACGCGCCGCAGGTTGGCGCGCTGCGCGTCACCATCGACGGACTACCGGCTGGTGCTGCAGGCGCAGTCACGCTCACGCGCGGCTCCACGATCATTCGCACGATTGCGTCGTCGACCGTGATTGAAGGGCTCAACGTCGGCGCGTATACGCTGACGGTGAACAACGTGATCGTGGACGGTGTGACGTACGCCGCGACGACGCCATCGCGCACGGTTACCGTCGCCAAGGGCACCGAAGTTACCGCGCTCGTCTCGTACGCGGCCGTGACGGGCAAACTCAACGTCCGTGTGAGTGGTCTGCCGAGCGGCGTCAACGCGGACGTGCGTGTCTCGCAGGGTAACACATCGATCGGCACCGCAACCGGCACGTCGACGAATTTTGATAACATCGCGCCCGGCAGCTACACCGTCGTCGCGAACAGCGTCACGAGTGCGGGCGTCACGTATGTCGCATCGCCCGCGACGCAGGCGGTGTCGGTGACAGCCGGCAGCACAGCGACGGCCACGGTGAGCTACGCGGCGCAGATCCAGCCGACGCGGATCACACTCACCGCGACCGGTCTTCCAGCGGGCAGCACACCGCAGCTAACGATCACCGGTCCCGGCTTCACGCGCACGGTGAATGTGCTCGGCCCGATCGCCATCGATGTGCCTGCAGCTGGCACGTATACCATCGCGGCCACGCGCTACACGGTGTCGCCGACCGAGGTGTACGATCCCGAACTGGCGACACGGCAAGTTGTAGTGACCGCTCAGCAGAACGTTGCGGTCGCCGTGCCCTTCATTCGGTTGAGTCCTGTCGCCCTCCGGCTCTCTGGGCTGCCCGCGAACGCTGCGGGTCCGACAGGGCAGATCACCAACGGCACCGACACGTACCCAATCAACGGGAACAGCGTCACGTATGTTCGTCCGGGCACCTACGACGTCACACTCAACTCCGTCGCGGTCGCGAATTCTCTCTATCGTGCGCTCACCCCAGTGCAGCGCATCGTGGTGGCGGGCAGCGGCATCGAGGCGATTGTCTTCTACGTGTACTACCTCGCGGAAGTGCAATACTTGCTCACCGTACAGACCGGCATTTTTAGTGATCCACAGTTTCATCGCCTCTTTGTGAACATGTTTGTCACGGAGGTGTTGCGGGCGCTGTTCTCCTATGCGGCACCAGCAGCGGCGTCACTCGCGCCGTCCGCTCTAATCGCCGATCCTCCACCAACGGTAACCATTACCGGGCCGTCGCCGTGGATCACCGTATCAGGACCGCGCGCGGACGACGGCACCATCACGCTCACCGGGTCTGGCACAGCAGCAGGCTTTGCCAATGTCCCCGCGCGACTGACGGGAGTGATGTCGAGCAGCGGCAGCATCACCGGCGGCCGCCTGCAGTATGGGCAAAGCACGCCTCCCACCGGGCTGCCCAACGGCCCAATCATTTATACGATCTCGGCAACGGGCGCACCGGCAACGAGCGCGGCCAGCCTGGCTGAATACGTGAGACAACGCGTTCAGACACCGAGGCGGCGATAGGGCGGCGTGCCCATGCGTGCGGGGCTGGTGTTTGCCGCCGACGCTCGGAGGCGGTACTCTGTTCGGATCACCCGACCGAATGGAGGGCGGTGGCGCATGGCCGAGTTCGCACCGTGGCGCAGCGAGGACGAGCAACCGGCTGACCTGCAGAGTGACGCGCAGGTCGGCCGCATCACGCAGCTGTTGCGCGCGTTCTCCGATGGCAATCGCGACGCGTTTGATCAGCTCGTGCCGCTGGTGTATCTGCAACTCAGCCGCATGGCGCATCAGCGACTGCGCCGCGAGCGACGCGGACACACGCTCGACACCGGTGCGCTCGTGCACGAAGCGTGGATGCGACTGCAGGGGCAGACGCGTACCACCTGGCGAAGCCGCGAACATTTTCTGGCGGTGGCGTCCGAAGCCATGCGGCGTGTGCTCGTGGACTATGCGAAAGGGCGTGCGGCCCAGCGTCGTGGCGGGGGTCAGGTCGTGTTATCCATCGATGATGCGGACAGCATCGCCGACCCATCGGCCATTGACGATGAGCAAGCCGAGGCATTGCTCGCACTCGACGATGCCCTCTCGCGACTGGCGACGTTCAATGCGCTCGGCGCGCGTGTGGTGCAATACCGCTACTTCGGCGGTTTGAACAATCCAGAGATTGCGCTGTTGCTTGACACAAGTGAGCGCACGGTGCGGCGCATGTGGGTGATGGCCAAAGCGTGGCTGCAGCGTGAGCTCAGCGCTGTTGCACCCGACATCATTTAATTCACCCTGCGCAATATGCACCCCGCGCGCTGGCATCGGCTGGAAGAACTCTTTGACCTCGCTGTGGACACAGCGGCAGGTGATCGTCAACGTGTCCTGGAAGCGGCCTGCGCCGATGATCCGGCGCTCGTTGCCGACGTACTGAGTCTCATCGACAGTGCCGCCCAGCATCCGGAGTTTCTGGAGCAGTCGCTCATCGACGCGACGTGGATTCCTGTCGACCGCCCGGCCCTCGCGCGTGATGAGACGCTGACGGCGACGTCGGGATCGTACCGCGTGCTTGAACGCATCGGTGCCGGCGGTATGGCCGAGGTGTTTCGTGGTGTGCGTCTCGCTGATGCCGACTCAGATCCGGTCGCCATCAAGGTCATGCGACGCGGCATTGACACCGACGCCATGCTGCGCCGCTTCCGGCTCGAGGGGCGAATACTTGCCTCGCTTTCGCATCCTAACATCGCGCGTCTGCTCGACGCGGGTGCCGCACCGGACGGTCGGCCGTTTGTCGTGCTGCAGTACATCGATGGCGCCTCGCTCGTTGAGTGGTGTGATGCGCGTGCGCTCGGCGTCGAGGCGCGATTGCAACTGTGGCTCACTGTGTGCGCCGCCGTGCAGCATGCGCATCAACATTTTGTTGTTCACCGCGACATCAAGCCATCAAACGTGCTCGTTACCACCGATGGTGTACCGGTGCTGCTCGACTTCGGTATCGGCAAGGTGCTCAGTGATGCCGAATGGGACGCCGGTTCACGCGTCGAGACAACACACGGGGAACGCGTCCTCACACCGGACTACGCAGCGCCGGAACAGCTCTCTGGCGACGCTGTTTCCACGGCCACCGACGTGTACGCACTCGGCGTCTTGATGTGCGAGCTGCTCACTGGACAGCTACCGTGGCCGCCCCGACAGCTGACGAACGACAACCTCCAACGATCGCTCCGCGACGCAACGCCACGACGGCCGAGCGAGTTGGTGATAGAGCGCAACGCGGCGCTGCGCGGCGTTGGCGCGCGTGAACTCAGCCGACGACTACAGGGCGATCTCGATACCATCGTGCTTGCCGCCATTCGCAGCGAACCCGCTCGGCGCTATCCCACCGCTGTCGCGCTGGCTGATGACGTACGACGGTATCTGGACGGGCGACCGGTGCTCGCGCGCACTGAATCTCCCGGCTATCGCGTGCGAAAGTTCGTCCGCCGACACGCACTCGCGGTGAGCATTGCCGCCGTCACCACGCTTGCCCTGGCGGTCACGATGTTCGTCATCATCCGCAATGAACGCGCGGTCACACGCGCCGCGCAGCGCGTGACGATTGAACGGGACCGCGCGCGTGAAGTGCGCACCTTCTTGCTCGAAACGTTTGGCGCGTCTGGCGCAGACCGCGCGGTCGGCGACACGGTATCC
>JAYSVL010000548.1:0-10538 GCA_043718595.1 Gemmatimonadaceae bacterium | reverse complement strand
CGCGACGCCGATCATGTGTGAGCCAGCAAAGTTTGTCGGAATCACCTTACGAATCACACCGTCGGCCACATGCACGATCACCACGTTGCGACTCGCTTCCGACGTGACGGCCACGAGACTATCGCCCGGCAAGAACTGAATGCCGTGTGGAGAACGGTATTCGCCGAGTTCGATGGTGCGCGTCACGCGTGCATTGGCGACATCGATCACGGTGAGGGTCTTTCGTGTACCAACCGGTCCGCTGTAGTCCGTGACCACCGCCGTACGGCCATCCGCACTCAGGGTGATTTCGTGCGGACCGGGTCCCGTCGGTAAGGTGGCCAGCGTGCGTCCGCTCGCCGCATCAATGATGGTGGCTGTCGACGGCGACTTGTTGGTGACAATGACCGTGCCGGAAAGCCCGGGGATCTGCGCAACGCTCGTCGTCGCGCAGCCGAACAACACGACAACTGCAGCAGCGCTACGAACGCGGCACACTGCGACGCTCCCGCGGCACCACACGCCGCACAATAATCGTGATGTTGTCACTGCCTCCGCCGTCAAGCGCTTCCTGCAACAACGTTTCGCACGCCTGTTTCGCACTCGTCATCTTCGCCAGCACCTCGGCAATGCGCTCATCACTGACATGTTTCGTCAGACCGTCACTGCAGAGCAGATGCACATTGCCCCAGTCCGCGCGCAGGTGCGTTACCACCGGCGCGGCCTTGTCGCCACCGATCGCGCTCGACAACACGTGTGCCATGCGTGTCCGCTTGGCCGCCGACGGCGTCAACACGCCCATGTCCACCAAGTCTTGCGCCATGGTCTGGTCGCGCGACACCTGCGTGAGTGTACCATCGCGCCAGCTATAGTAGCGTGAGTCGCCGACCTGCAGCAGGTAATAGTTGGGCCACACACCCATGTACAACGTGAGGGTTGTTGCCATACGCTTTCCGCCACCCTGCTCCGCGCCGGCGCCGAGCACCGCCTCGTGTGCGCGCATCGCCGCTGCCTGCAATTCCTCAACAAACTGCGAGGTCGACGATGCGACGCGATAGTAACAGTCCATACTCTCCGTCACATACTGCATGGCCGCCTGCAGTGCGAGTGCGCTCGCTTCTTCACCGCCGGCCAAGCCACCAACACCATCGGCCACCATCGCCAACACCGCCAGCCGATCGTTGCCGAGTGAGAGTCGCTGCTGGTCGGTGAGGCTGGTGGCTTCGACATGCACGCGCTTGTGAATCGACGCGAGCAGGAACGCATCTTCGTTGTTCTCGCGCACTTTGCCGCGATGGGTGAGCCCGAAGGCGTCGAGCTCGTCGTCGAGCGGCTTACGTGACGGATCTGGCATGGCTGGAACATGGCTCGCGGACGGTGGCCGCGCGAGCGTCCCTCGGCCCGCGCACGACGGCCAAATGTCGCATTCTTCCAAGCCTGCCGTGGTCCGACCTCATAGACTTCTCGCCAACCCCAACGGAGCCCCGTATGCGCGTGCCGTCTGCACTATCACTCGTGCTCAGCCTTGTACTCGTTCCAGCGGTCGGCGCCCAGCCGCGAGCCGCGTCCACAGCGTCGACGCGGTTGGCCTCGCTGCGCTGGCTGGCCGGGTGCTGGGAGCGTCGCACACCGCGACAAGTGACACTCGAGATGTGGATGGTGCCCGACGGCGAACTGATGCTGGGCGCGAGTCGGACGGTGGCGGGTGGCGTTGCGCGAGAGTTCGAGCAGTTACGGCTAGAAGCGCGCGGCGATACACTCGTTTATACCGCGCTCCCATCGCGTCAACAAGAGACAGCGTTCCGCTCCATGCAATTCTCCGACTCCGCGTTCGTCGTCGAGAATCTCGCGCACGACTTTCCGCAGCGCATCATCTACCGGCGACGCGGGGCCGACTCCGTGATCGCGCGCATCGAGGGCCCCGGGCCCAACGGCACGCGCGGCATCGACTTTCCCATGCGACGGGTCAGTTGCGCACCGTGAGCGTATGACTGAGCGCGGTATTACTCGCCATCGCGAGTGTCATTGGCTGTTCATCGGCGTTCAACATCGCCGCCGTTTACCTGTGGCGGACTGCCGTCGTCGCTCTCCGTGAAAACGGACGACGCGTGAGCTAGGATTCCTGCCATGCTCTCCGGTGCTCTCCACCGTCGCCTCTTCACGTTGCTGGCGCTGCCGCTGTTCGTCGCGCACGGAACAGCGACAGCGCAGAGTGTGCCCGCGACAGTTGTCGTTCACGGCATCGCGTTCGACAGTCTGCACCGCACGCCGCTCGACGGCGCTCTCGTTGCCGTCACTGGTACGGTGCAATCCGTCATCACGGATTCGCTCGGCCGATTTGAGCTGCGTCTGGCACTCGGGCGCTATACGCTGACCATGCAGCATAGCAGCATTGATAACCTTGGACTCCGCGGCATCACCTCCACGGTCCTGCTGCGCGCGGCCAACGACGCGATCGTGATCGCGATACCAGCGTTTGACGCACTCTGGCGCTCCGCTTGTGGCACATCGACGGCGCCGACCGACAGCGGTTTCATTTTTGGCTCCGTGCGCAGCTCGAACGGCCGAACGCCAGTCGCTGGTGCCACGGTTGCTGTTAGCTGGGACGCGTTCAGCCTGTCGACCGGTAGCCAGGGCAGCCTGCGCCAGCAGCGATGGAGCGGGCGTGTCGACACCGACAGCAGCGGCAGCTACGCGTTGTGCGGTGTGCCCGTCGATCAGGCGCTGCGCATGCGCGCTGGCACCGAATTATCGAGCACCGAGCCGATCTCGCTCATCACAACGACGTCACGGGTACAGCGCCGTGACTTTGTCTTGCCCGCGGCGCCGGGGACCACGGCCGCGACTGGGGTGGTTGTTGGTGTCCTGACGTCGTCGACGGGCGACCCGCTCTCGAACGCCACCGTGCAGGCGAGTGGTGTTCCAGCGGTGCGTACCGACAGCCTGGGACGCTTTGTCGTGCGCAACGTGCCGGTCGGTACACAACAGCTCGATGTGCGAGCGATTGGACAAACGCCGGTTGCCGTCGTCGTTGATGTTGTGCCGCGCGACACTGCGACTGTGTCAGTGGTGATCAACAAGGTACAACAGCTTGCAGCCGTGAAAACGGTGGCCTCGGCGGTGCGAGAGCGATACGTCGCCGACTTCGAGGCGCGGCGACAGGGCGGACTTGGTCGTTACCTCGATTCAACAGTCCTTGCACCAATCGGCACACTCTCGGCCGTCTATGCGCAGTTTCCGGGAGTGACGGTACGCAACAAAATACTCTACCTGCCGGGTAACGCGGTGCGAGGACCATGCCTCGCCAACGTCATGTTGGACGGCAAGCCCGCCGATCAAGAACAACTCGCCTTTCTTCGTCCGGCGGACATTGCGGCGGTCGAACTCTACTCGCGCTTTTTGATGGTACCCGCAGAACTGCAGGTGCCGCTGCAGCCGACGCAGTGCGGACTGATCGCGGTGTGGACGAAACGCGCATGGCCTTGAACTCCTTCTGGCCGATGAACCGACGGGCAACCTGCACTCAGCGCAAGGGCGCGACATCATGACACTGTTCACAAAACTCAACGCGCTGGTCACGACGATTGTGCAGGTCACCCACTCCGAGGAAAACGCCACGTTCGGCAATCGTGTCATTCGCCTCAAAGACGGGTACCTCGAATGACAGCGTCCGTATCCACGCTCATCATTGGTGGTGGCGTGATCGGTGCGTCCGTTGCCTGGCATTTGGTGCAACGCGGTGAGCGCGACGTCCTCATCGTCGACGCGGCCGCGGAGCCCGGCATGGGCAGCACGGGCCGCGCTACCGGTGGTTTCCGCGCGCAGTTCGCCAACGATATCAACGTGCGGTTGTCGTTGCTATCGCGCGAAAAGTTGCGACGCTTTGCGGACGACACCGGCGTCGATCCGGAATTCAATCCCGTGGGCTACCTCTTTCTCTGCGACGACGCACCAACGCTCGACGCGTTTCGCGTGATGCGCGACATGCAACACGCCGCGGGTTTAAGCGAAGCGTGCGAGATTTCTGTCGATCAGGCGGCACGCATCAACCCCAATGTGTTATTGGACGGAGTCATTGGTGCCGCGTGGTGTCCAACGGATGGCACGATGCGGCCACGCAAGATTTTGCGTGGCTATCTCGATGGTGCAATGCGTGGTGGGGCTCGCGTGCGATGGAGCGCGCCAGTGCGTGGCATGGAGCGAGACGCGCGCGGTCGGATTACACACGTGCAGGTGGGCGATGATCGTATGGCTGTGGGACAAGTCGTCAACGCTGCCGGTGCGTGGTCCGCCGGGATCGCGGCCTTTGCCGGTGTTGCGCTACCAGTCACGCCGACGCGACGGCTGATCACGTGCACGCATCCGATCGCTGCCCTCGATGACAATTTCCCGATGACCATCTGGGCGCGTGATGCGTTTCACCTGCGGCTCCGTGATAAGCGCGCCTTGCTGAACTGGCCGCGCGATATTCCGCGTGCTGATCCCTACTCACTCGATCTCGACCAACCGCTCATCGATCGGATGTGGCAACTCGCGCGTGAACGTGTGCCCGCGATGCAGATGACGTCGCTCGATCCCGAGGCGCACTGGGTGGGACTTTATGAAATGAGCCCCGACAAAACCGTCATCTTTGGGCGCGCACCGGGATGCGAAAATCTCGTGCTGGTCAACGGATCATCCGGCCACGGCGTGATGCATTCGTCGATTCTTGGCCAGCTCGCCGCTGAACTGTTGTGCGACGGCGCAACGCACACTCTCAACACACACGTGCTTCGCCTGGAACGGTTTGCCGACGGCGAGTCACTGCCGGTGAGTGGAATGCTGTAGGCGACGCCCGCACCGCATTCCGTGGCCGTCTGTGAACCGAATGCGCTGGGCAACGGCAAGCGTGCCCAAAACGTCCGCCACGGGCAGCTGGTGTCGTTATTCGGCACCTGCTTTGCGGGTTTGCCAGCCAGCCAGCTGTTGCGCCACCGGTAGTGAGCGCACGCGCACACCAGTCGCGGCAAATATGGCGTTCGCAATCGCTCCACCCGCGGGTGGTACGCCCGGCTCGCCGATCCCACCCGGCAGCCCTTCGCTGGACACCAGATGCACTTCCACGACACGCGGTGCGGCGCGCATTCGTGTCACCCCGTAGTCACGAAAGTTTGACTGCACCACTTTGCCGGCCGCGAAGGTGATTTCGCTGTGTAGCACGTTGCTCATCGCCATGATCAGAGCGCCCTCCATCTGCGCCCGTGCACGATCGGGGTTGGCGACAAAGCCAGCGTCAACGGCGACAGTGGTTCTGGGTACCAACACGGTACCATCGGCCAAGACTTCCACTTCCACGACCATCGCCACATACGAAAGGAAGCTGCGGTGCATCGCGATGCCGCGTCCTCTCCCTCGCGGTAATGCGGCGCCACGCCATCCACTCTTCTGGACGGCCAACTCCACCACACCGCGGGCGCGACCAACATCAAGCGGATGATCCGTCCAGGTCGCGCCGTAGTTGCTGGCCGGCTTAACGAGTCCAGCTGTCGACAGGTCAACCTTCCGGTCACGTCCGAGTAACGACAACAAGAAGGTCGCCGAGTCTTTCCCTGCAGCACGCGCGAGTTCGTCGACGAATGAGCCAATCGCGAAGCCGTGATGGATCGCGTTCACACTGCGATACCACCCAATCCGTGTGTGTGCAACCGCCGGGCAAATCTCGACACTCATGTTCGGCACATCGAACGGGACATCACTTGCGCCATTCGTCAGCTCATCCGGTTCGGCACCAGTCACGTTCGGTGCGAACGTTGCACCAATGGCCGGGTACGCGGACCGGTGCAACCAGGATGTCACGTTTCCCTGCGCATCGAGGCCCGCTTCCATGTGATGTGCCGCCACCGAATGCAGATACGAATTGCGCAGATCATCCTCGCGCGTCCACTGCACGCGCACGGGCGCGCCCACTTCACGCGCGAGCCACGCCGCTTCGCACACAAAGTCCGGCTTCGACTTTCGTCCAAACCCACCGCCAAGCAACGTCACGTGTACCGTGACCTTCGACACATCGACCTTCAGGAACTGCGCGACGGTGTTGCGAGCGTCCATGGGCGACTGCGTGGGTGCCCAAATCTCCACGACGCCATTCGTCACTCGTGCAAGTGCAGCCACCGGCTCCATCTGCGCATGCGATAAATGCGGCATGTAGTACTCAGCGGTCACACGTCGACTCGCTGCAGCGAGTCCCTTGCTCACGTCACCGTTACTGCGCCCGGCTTTCCCCGGTTTGCGGACCGCGTCGAACAGCGTCGTGCGATAGACGCTGCTGTCATAGCTCGCATTGGGACCGTTGTCCCACGTAACCTTGAGCGCATCGCGCCCCTTCATCGCAGCCCATGTGTTCTTCGCAATGACTGCGACGCCACCGAGCGGCAAATACGCACCAGGGATTGGCGTTTCCGGAATCCGCACAATGCGCTCAACGCCGGGAATGGCGCGGGCTGCGGTGTCATCCACGCTGACGACCTTTCCGCCCCACACCGGTGGACGACTGATGACGGCGACCTTCATGCCCGGCAGCGATACATCGGCACCATATACTGCGGCGCCCGTTGTCATCGGCACCAAGTCGATCGACGTCATCTGCTTGCCTTCGAAGTGGCGCTCCGCGGGCCGTTTGATGCGTACGCGCTCCTTCGACGGCATTGGCAGGGTGCGCGCCGTGGTCACCAGTGCGCCGAATGTTTTCGTGCGACCACTCGCCGTATGCACCACGGTGCCGTTCGTCGCGCGTACGTCAGTCGCGGCAACACCCCACTCTTTCGCCGCCGCGTCTTCGAACAACGCACGCAGCGTCGCACCCGCCTCGCGATACTTCGGGAGAAAGTCGCGGATGCTCGTCGAGCCGTCGGTATTCTGACTCCCGTACTTCTTCTCGTCGCCTACCGCTTGTTCCACCCGACATCGCGACCAGTCGGCCTCCATTTCGTCGGCGATGATCATCGGCATCGTGGTGCGAATGCCCTGCCCCATTTCCGATCGGTGACAGATGATGGTCACCATACCATCGTCGGCGACGCGCACATACACGTGAGGCTCCCACGGCTCCGCATGCCACTCACCTGCGAACTCGGCGGCGTCCAGCCGACGTACGCCCAGCGCGCTCGCGACAATCACCAGTCCGCCGACACCAAGCATCTTCACGAAGTCGCGACGCGGGGTAGCGGTGGTGTCGGACGGTTGAGGCGTGGGTTGAGACATCCGTCCGGGCGTAGGTTGAGACGCCGGTTGGGACCTCGGTTGGGACGTCGACTGGGACGTGGGTTGAGACGTCGCCTGAGCGGTCGGCTGTACGGGAATGGTGAGCCACGGCAACGAACGGCGCGCACTCATGACGTCTTCTCGGCCGCGGCCTTGATCGCGGCGCGCAATCGCGGATACGTCCCACACCGACAAATGTGGCCGTTCATCGCCGTGTCGATGTCAGCGTCCGTCGGCTTCGGTGTGCGCGCGAGCAAACCGGCTGCCTGCATCAGTTGTCCGCTTTGACAAAAGCCGCACTGCGGTACATCGAGCGCGCGCCACGCCAGCTGCAACGGATGTTCGCCCGTGGGATGCAGCCCTTCGATAGTCGTCACCACGGCACCGGCAAGCGTTTGCATTCGGCGTTGGCAGGCGCGGGCTGGTGTGCCGTTCACGTGTACCGTACACGCACCGCACTGAGAGATGCCACACCCATACTTGGTGCCGGTCAGCGCGAGTTCGTCGCGCAAGAACCAAAGCAGCGGCATGGTGGGATCGCCGTCAAACGTGCGACGGGTGCCGTTGACGGTCAACGTGATGGGGGCGGTACTCACAGCTGCTCCGGCGTTCGTGATGACTCTCAGATGTCCGTTCGGGAAGTTGCTGTCTCGCCGAGCATTCTGTAAGCGGACGAGATGGCGTTGGCGAACCGGGTACGCATTTCGTTACCATCTCGTGTCGGGAGCACGCGCGGCAGCTCGTCGTTCGTCACCCCGACGCACAGCAGCATTGGCCCAACGCCGGTATGCACCATCTCGCGGACGCGCGTCGCCTCCTCAGTCTCCGACACGTGCGCGGCGTGAAGTCCACATGACTTCGCAACGCCGACAAGATCGACACCGCCGCTTGTGTGGCTCTCCTGCATGCCGGTCTCGCCGTAATGACCATTGTCCAGCACGATGACGACCATGTTGCCGGGTGCCTTCACACCAATCGTCGCCAGACTGCCGAGTCCCATCAGCATGTCACCATCGCCAGTGAACACCACAACGCGCCGGTCTGGTTTCGCCAGCGCGAGCCCCAGTCCAATCATTGCCGTGCCACCCATGCCGCCCCATTGGTACAGGTTGAGCGCGTGATCCCCAGCCGCAGCAATATCGTATGTTGCGGAGCCGAGTCCGGACACGACCAGCAAGTCGCCACGATCGGCGAGTACCGCGCGTACAAAGTCGCGTCGGTCAATCGTACGGACTCGCGCGCGCGAGGCCATCAGCGCACCCACTGCTTGCGGCCAACTAGTTGTTGTGACAGCAAGACCGCGACGACAGCATTCCCCCGGAACGCCGCGTCGCACGCTTCGCTTACCACGCCGGGCACATCGTCCGCACGATCCACACGAAAGGTGCGAAATCCGCAGCGTTCGAGCACGTCTTTGGTGATGGCCCCCATCGGCACCTGCCACGAATTGAATTCTTCAAACTCGCCGCGCATGGTCACCAGGAGCAGCAACGGCACGCCAAATCCGTGCAGAATAGAAAACATGTTGACGCAGTTGCCGACACCACTACTCTGCATCAACAACGCCGTGCGCTCGCCACCAAAACACGCGCCGACCGCAAGCGCCACGCCCTCCTCCTCCGTTGTCAGCGCAATGTCGGTGATGTCCGCGTCGTCAATGCACCGCTGAATCAGTCGTGCGTGACCAGCATCGGGGACATACGCTACCTGCCGCACTTGCGAATGTTTGAGCGCGGCAAAGATGTCGTCGGGCCACTTAGGCGCTACAGTGTCTGGTGTCATGGCGTGGTCTGGTGTCATGGCGTGCGCTTGAGACGCTGCATCATGCGCCGCGCGTGCGCCAGCGCCGCCAGCCGACCACGGCCAACGCCAGCAGCACCGCGCCCGGAATCACAACGCCCATCGACGCGATCAGTGCCGCGATGAAGTGTACGAAGTTGCGCCATGCGTCCTTGAGCGCTTCAACGATCACATTCTCACCTGGCGCTGCACTCACCAACGGCGTCCGTTCATGCACCGTCACCGAGAGTGTACTGGTCGCGACGCGAGTCTTGAGAAAACGAATTCGCCCTTCGTAGCGTTCAATCTCCTCGCGCACCCGCGCGAGTTCGCGCTCGACGGCCAACACGTCCTCAAGTTTCCCCGTGCGCGTCGCGAGCAACGTGATCAGTCGCTCTTCCAACCGGTGGGAGTTCGCCACGCGCGCCGACACATCCACGAACTCTTCACCCACATCTTCGGCCGTCGAATTTACCGACTCCACCGTGCCGATCGGCTTGAGTCCGGCCAACGCCTCTTCGTAGCGCGCCGAGGGAATCTTGAGTTCAATCGTCGCGCTCCGCACCTGATTTTCACCGGCCGACAGTGATGTATTCCCGACAAACCCGCCGTAAGTCGTCGCCATGCGCTGCACAGCCGCGATGCCGAGTTCCAGCGAGTCCACCTGCACCGACGCGCTTCCGTTCCGGATCACCATGCTCGGCGAGGTCACCGCTGGCGCATTGGCACTTTGCGCAGCACTGGGCAACGCCTGGGCTTCGCTCGTCGGCGCGACTTGCTCGGCCAAGCGCATCCCGCCGCGCACCGCCACCGACATCGGTGCCGCCTTGGTTGACATGTCCGCGGCGGCCATCGCGCCGCCTTCTGCCTGTTGCGGTGCCATCGACGCCCGCTCACCGCAGCCTACGGCAAGTGCAGCGACGAGCACGCCAGTGGCCACAGGAATGGAGACTCGGCCGGAGACTCGAACGACGGTGCGGAACATCAGCGACTCCTGAACGGGTGATCGACCAGCGCCACCGGTGACGCCGGTCGTGTGGAGGAGACGTACGTGTCACGGAAACTTGCACACGTGCCACGCGGCGTGCGTCGTTCGCCACACATCGCGCGTTCGCATCAAGCCGTACCTCGCCCAAACATGACCGCCACGCGGTACTTTGGGGAGCACCCACGCGCCTTTCCCTTCTGTCACGACGATGATGATGACGTTTGTTCGAGCCCTTCGTTGGTCGGTGGCTTTCGGCCTGCTGTCGTGCCTGACTGGCGCCAGCGCCACCGCGCAGAATTCCCCAAACGTCGGCGTCGTCCCGCACGATGCCGCGCGCGAACGCGCCTTGCTGCAACAGGTGAAAACGCCAGACGGATTCACCGCGACTCTCTTCGCGGCGCCTCCGATCGCGATGTATCCGGTGTGTCTCACGGCAACGGTGCAAGGCGCGGTATTCGTCTGTGTCGACCCCAACTTGTCGCTCACGTCGGCCAAGGGCAAAGGGCGCGTCGTACGCCTGGTCGACACCAACAACGACGGTCAGGCCGATCGC
>JAYSVL010000547.1:0-10539 GCA_043718595.1 Gemmatimonadaceae bacterium | reverse complement strand
CCATCACCGAATTATTGCGCGCCCTACAATTCTATTGCGGCGTTGTGGAGGAGCCTATTCCAACAACAAACACAAAGAAACAGCAACCGCATTTGACGCGGAGGGTTGGCAGAGGTTCGCCGCGTTCGCGGAGGACTTCATAAAGAGGTTGTCCTCTCCGCACTCCGCGGACCTCTGCCTGATCTCCGCGTCTAATGCTTTTGCTGTTTTTGGAGGTTGCCTGATAACTATGGCGACGGACTCTGACTGGTCGCGTGCAGCGGCAACAAGATCACAAACGCCGCTCCACCTTCTCGCGCTTTCTGCACCCAAATGGTGCCACCAAGATTCTCGATGGTGCTGGCGACGATGGCGAGTCCGAGTCCGGTCCCTTTGCCGGGCTGTTTCGTGGAGAAGAACGGCTCGAAGATGCGTTCTTCGTCTTCCGGTGCAACCCCAGTGCCAGAGTCGGCGATAATTGCTTGCAGGAACCGCGATGGTGCTTCGGGACGAGATAACCAGGCGAGCGCGCGTCGACTTGGCTGATGTGCCCATCGATCGGCCGGTTTGTCGGTGCGACGTTTCTCCGACGCTTCATTAAAGACACTGGCGTCAATGATGCGCGAGCGGAGAACCAGCAGGCCTTCCCCGTCCATCGCGTCGACCGCGTTGAGCAGCAAATTGACAAACACCTGCTCCAGGTCGTGCCGTTCAGCGTACACGGTGCCGGACGCGGCATCGAGATCACTGGAGATCGTGAATCGTCGTGTCAGCCCCTGGTCGGTGAGCAGTTGCAGCACGTCCCGCATAACCTCATCCACTTCGACCGGTTTCGGTGTCAGTCGCCGTGGCCGCGCGTAGTCGAGCAGCCCGCGCATGATGCGATCGATGCGACCGATTTCGTGTTCGAGGGCGTCCAACGGCTGTGCGGCGCCCGGTGTGTCGCCAATGCGCATGCGTAGCACGTGTGCGTAGTTGGCAATGGCCGAAAGCGGATTGCCAATTTCGTGCGACACTCCAGCGGCAAGGCGGCCCATGGTGGCCATTTTCTCCACTCGCATGCGCAATTGATTGGCGGCGAGTAGCTGTTCCGTCATGCGATTAATGCTCGTGGCGAGCATGTCGAACTCGTGGGTCGTGCCGGGTGCGAGGCGTACAGACGTTTCGCCGAGGGCAATCGCTTCGGTGGCGGCGACGCACTGTTCGAGTGGTGCTTCGACGAGGATGACGACCTGCCGACGCAGCATACTGCTCCAGAGGAGCGAGAGCAGCAGTAGCAGCAGCAACACCACCGGCCATCGCACGGCGGCGGGGAGAAATTCCGTGAGCCACATACTGGCCGCGACGCTGGCAAACGTCAACACGCTGACGATGACCGCTGCGGCGGCCAAGCGGGAGTGCACGCGCGGGAGGGGAGTGATACGCACGAGACAGAATGCGCGCGCGCGCAGCGTGTCGCAACTCACATCGTACACGCGATGAAGGGCCGAGCGATTGCCCGGCCCCTCGTTCAACCGACATTGTCGATACGCGTATTGCTCACGCGTATCGGCGAGCGGTCAGCTCAGGTGCACTTCGGTTCGCCTTCGCCGACACCGGCGACGACCGACGTACCGACGCCAATCGTGCACGACTTGCCCGGAACCGATGAATGCGTAGCGGTGGCACTCCACCCGGTCGCCGTGACCGTCTGTGCGATGACGACGCCCGAGGAACCCGCCGGCGCGGCCGGCAGTCCAACGTACGTGTTATTGTCGGAGAACCATGCTTCATTGGCAGCGACACGGTTCTTGAGGTCCGACTTCATCGCGGTGATGTAGGCCTTGGACTTGGTGTCGGCAAACTTTGGAATCGCGATCGCGGCGAGAATGCCGATGATGACAACCACGATGAGAAGTTCGATCAGGGTAAAACCTTTGCGAGTCTTGGTCATGTCCGTTGCTCCAAGTGGGTGGTTTTGCGCGGGTCCACTCTGGCCCGTCGCCACACTTGACCTACCAAGCAGAATGCGTGCCAAGTCGCCGAATATCGCGTAACCACTGGAAACATCACTACTTACATCACGCCCAGCGATGTTGTGCAGAGAAATTGGCGTGACGTTCTGCACGACTTCGTGCAGGCTGCGACGGCGCATGCCTGGTAAAGCGCACACAGCCGTACGACGAAAGGGCCGAGCAAGCGCTCGACCCTTCATCTTCACACCGTGGGCTCGTCGCCGCACGTGCTGCACGCGGCGACCATCCGCATCAACTTAGGTGCACTTCGGCTCGCCCTCGCCAACGCCCGCAACCACTGACGTGCCGACACCGATGGTGCACGACTTGCCAGCGACCGACGAATGCGTTGCGGTGGCACTCCAACCTGTTGCTGTGACCGTTTGCGCGATCACAACGCCAGATGAACCGGCAGGTGCGGCCGGCAATCCGACGTACGTGTTGTTGTCCGAGAACCACGCTTCATTGGCCGCGACGAGGTTCTTCAGATCAGACTTCATGGCGGTGATGTAGGCCTTCGATTTCGTATCAGCAAACTTCGGAATCGCGATCGCGGCAAGAATGCCGATGATAACGACGACGATGAGGAGTTCGATCAGGGTAAAGCCTTTGCGCGTCTTGGTCATGGCGGTTCTCCGATAGGGTTCTTTACGCGGGTCCACGCTGGCCCTGCGCGACAACAGATGGTACAGCATCAGCTATGCCAACGGTCGCCATGCAATTGAACACAGTTGGCCGCAACGACTTACATCAATTCATCGCCATCGGTGTTCCAATATTGCCTCTGTCGTTCTGCACTAACTTGTGCATCCTGCGAAATTCGCACGCCTCGTTCGTGATAGTGGTGCGCAACGCATGACGGCGCGCATGTTCCTATTGACAGAACGGCGCGGAGGTGACGGGGATGCCGACACCGGGATCCGTCGTCAGCGTGCACGTAAAGCCAGGTAAGCCAGCGTGCGTTGCGGTGGCCGTCCACAACTCGCCGTTCGCCGCAAAAGAAAGCGTGATGCCATTGGTGGGCACGGGCGCTCTCGCGTTCGCGTAGCTCCTTTCAGTGGAATACACGGACTCGGCGGTCAACGCCATCCCGTTAAGATCAGACTTCATCGCGGAGATGTAGGCGTTTCGTTTCGCATCACCAAACTTCATGATCGCCATCGAGGCCAGGATGGCAATGACCGCAGTCACCATCATGACTTCAATGAGCGTAAAGCCGGTGCGCTTCTGCACCGCTATGCTTCGCCGTAACGGGCGAGTTTGCGATACAGTGTCGACGGATCGATGCCAAGCATATCCGCGGTGCGGCTCTTGTTGCCGCTTTCATTTTGCAACACCCAGCGGATGTATGCCCGCTCGATCATCTCCAGCGTGGGAGTGGTCGGCTCGCGTGACGTGATCAACGGCTCGGCGCGACGCGCTGTGACGCGCTCTGGCAAGTCGGCGGCATCGATGCGTTCCCCTGACGATAGAATTACGGCGCGTTCCAGCGCATTCTCCAGTTCGCGGACGTTGCCTGGCCACTGATACGCCATCATGGCGTCGATCGCGCTCTCATCCAACGATTTACACGCCTCGTTGCGCTGCGCCGCCGTACGCGCGAGGAACGCGTCGGCGAGAAGGGGAATGTCGTCCGTACGCTGACGCAAAGGCGGTAGATGCACCGCGATCACGTTCAACCGATAGAACAGGTCGGCACGAAAACTGCCACGCTTGATTTCTTCTTCGAGTTCCCGATTGGTCGCCGCAAGGACGCGTGCGTCAACCGGCTGCGCTTCCGTCGCACCAACGGGGATCACTTCGCGTTGCTGCAGGACGCGCAACAACTTCACTTGTGTCGACGCCGTGGTCTCGCCAATCTCGTCGAGAAAGAATGTGCCACTTTGCGCGGCGGCGAACAGTCCCGCCTTGTCCTTCACGGCGCCGGTGAATGACCCCTTCACATGTCCAAAGAGTTCACTCTCCAACAGCGATTCCGGCAGCGCACCACAGTTAATCGACAGGAAACTATGTTCGGCCCGCGACGACAGGTCATGGATGTATCGCGCGATCACTTCCTTGCCCGTCCCCGATTCTCCCGTGATGAGTACCGTCGAATCAGTTGGCGCAACCATTTCGGCTAGATGCACCACTTCGAGCCACGCTTTACTGCGACCAATGGGACGACCGGTGGTATTGCGTTCGCGTCGCTTGATCTCCTGCTTGAGCACCAGATTCTCCGTGCGCAACCGTCGATGCTCGGCGGCGCGACGCAGGATGGTGACCAGCTCGTCGTTGCGGAACGGCTTCTGGATGTAGTAGAACGCGCCCTCGTTGACCGCTTGCATCGCCGACTGCAGCGTCGCTTGCGCCGTCATCATGATCACGGGCAAGTCGGCATCCATCTCGCGCGCCTTGCTGAGCAATTGCGCACCGCCGACATCGGGCATGCGCACATCAGTCAGCACGATATCTGGCCGCAATTCCACAAGACGTTCCAGACCCTGCTTCCCACCGTGCGCGGTGAAGGGAAGAAAACCCTCCGTCTTGAGTAAGATACGCAACGAATCGAGAATGCCGGTTTCGTCATCCACCACAAGAACGCGAGGTGCAATGTCGAGCATAGCGGGACGGATCACCTGACTGCTCCAATAAGACGTGACGAGACTGGGAAGACATTGATATCCTGCTCCAATGCCGAGGGATCGACTCCGTCAAACTCGAGGGCGCCCGCGTCGGCGTCGCTCGCAATCGGCAGGAGTATGGAAAAACGCGTGTGTTCGGCGACGGCGTCCACCAGCACGACGCCGCGATGCGCTTCGACCGCACGATGCACAACGGGCAAACCCAGTCCGGTTCCACCCGACTTACCGCTGACAAACGGCTCGAACAAACGGTCACGCAGTTCGTTCGGGATGCCCGGGCCATCGTCCGTCACACTGATGACCAGCACCTCGCCTTCGTGTTGGCGTAGTGCGGTCGACGCACTGCGATCCCGCGCCGCTTGTCGATGCACGTTGATGTCCACTCGACCGTCCACGCCGGTGGCTTGCACCGCGTTGAGCACCAAGTTGAATACTGCGCGATGCAGCAGGTCTTCATCACCATCGAGCGGCGGCAGCCCTGGCTCCACCGTCACCAACACTTCGGTCGAACCCGCACGGTCTGGGTGCGATGCTGCAACGGTCACGGCGGCGCGAACCACGGCACCAATGTCGATCGCCGCAACACGCGTCACACGCGCCCGTGCAAAGTCCAGAAAGTCTCCAAGCAAGCGGCTCAAGCGATCCGCTTCGCGCACGACGAGACCGTGCAACACCCGCTCGTCGTCATCTTCGCCAAATGGTGTCAGCGCGGCGCGACGTCTGGCCAACTGTTCGGTCGCACTGCGAATCGACGCCAGCGGATTGCGAATTTCGTGCGCGAGCGATGCACTCAGTTCGGCGACAGCCTCAAGGCGTTCGGCACGCACATGCAGCGCTTGCAGTCGCTTGCTATCGGAGATGTCCTGAAAGATCGCCGTTGCCGACGTGCGTCCATCCGCTCGTGCACTCTCGGCCGTCGTGGTGGTGACGCCAATCTCTACGGTTTCGTGCTCGCGACGGATTAAACCTTCGGCGCGCGACGTGCGACGCCCCTCGCGCGATGATTGCTCAAGCAGCACGGCAAGTTGTGGCGCGACGCTGCGCAGTGCATCGAGCACCGGCGTACCCATGAACTGTTGCATATCGACGCCAAGCAGCTCAGACGCAGCCGGGTTGGCGTACTGTAATTGCCCATTGGCATCGACGGTGATGATACCAGAACGAATGGTGCCGAGAATGTCCGCCGCTTCCAGCTGCACCCGGGCCAATTGTGCAGCCAGCGCTTCGCGACCGACGCCCGCCTGACGCAAGCGCGTTGAGACGTAACCAGCACCAAGGGCGACGATGATAAAGACACCAAGTTGCACAGCGACGCCGAGATGCGGCTCGCCTCCGCGCAGCCAGAGGACGTCGAGTGCGTACAACACGCACGCCGCCGCAGCGACGCCCAGTCCCGCTCGAAACGGCAGAATGAGCGCCGCACTGGCAATCACCAGGATGTAGAGCGCCGCGAACTGCGAACTCCAACCACCGGTGACGTGCACGATGGCGGTCACCAACCCGAGGTCGACAGCGCACTGCGCGGCGTAGAAGCCAGCACCGTGAGAGCGGCCGGGCACGTCTGGGTACGCGGCCGAGGCCACGGTCGCCAACATGGCCGTGGCGAAGGCCAGCGTCGCGATCAGCGTGTCGTGTGGCTCGGCGCGACTCCACACCAGTACCGCAGCGACGAGAATTGCGCAGGCGAGCACGATGCGCCCCAGCCAGACCCAGCGCAGAACGCTGCGGGGATCAAGCATTTCCGGTGCGACGTCCTGCTTGGCGAGCGGAGTGTGGCGCACAGTCGTTTGGAGGCGTCAATGTCCCGGGGCGAGGACCACGAATGGCCCACAGAGAGTGACTTTGCCCTCTTCGGCGCGTCGCTCTCCCCGGTCCTGGACAGGATTGCAGGACGCAAGAGGAGCGGAACACCCCGCGCTCTTGCAGATTGCACTATCCTGACGATCCACGAACCTGCCCGTTTCCAATTCTGATGCTTGCCGAACCATCCCAGCTCGCCGAAAGCGTGTCGTTCAGCACGGCGACGCTGCGCCTGCTGTTTGTGCTGGTCCTTGTGCTCCTCAACGCTTTTTTTGTCGCGGCCGAGTTTGCCCTCGTCGCTGTAAGGCGCAGCCGTATCGACCAGATGGCGTCCGAAGGCGACCGCTCGGCCAAGGTGGTCCAGCGCGCCCTGACGCAGCTCGACCGGTATATCTCGGGCACACAGCTCGGTATCACGCTCGCATCGCTGGCCCTTGGCTGGATTGGCGAACCGGCGGTGGCCGGACTCGTCGACATGGCGTTGCACAAGGTTGGCATTGAGCCAGCGCCCGGCGTCTTGCACACCGGCGTCGGGATCGGGGTCGCATTTGCCGTCATCACGTTTCTTCACATAGTGCTCGGCGAGTTGGCGCCCAAGTCCATCGCCCTCGCCAACCCCGAGCGCGTCAGTCGGCTGGTGACGCGACCACTCGTCGTGTTTTCGCGTGTGATGTCGCCGTTCATTGATATGCTCAACGGCACTGCCAACGCGTTGCTCAAGCTGCTCGGCGTCGAGGCCGCGTCGGAGGGTGGTCAGGTGCATTCACCAGAGGAGCTGCGGCTGCTCGTGATGCAGGCGCGAGCGCATGGCACGCTTGACGAATCCGACTCGGCGATGTTGGCCGGCGTGTTCGATTTTCACAACAAGAAGGCGCATGACGTCATGCGACCGCGCACCGACATGGTGGCGATTGCGGATGATATGGAACTCGACGATCTGGTGGTCACGCTGCGTCGTGAGCGCTTCTCGCGGTATCCGGTGTACCACGAGACACCGGACGATATCGTCGGCGTGTTTCTGGCAAAAGATTTTTGGCTGCACGAGGACCAGAAGCATTTCGTGCTGCGGGATCACTTGCGCGAACCACTGTTTGTGCCCGCAACACGCGCGGCCGAACGCGTCCTTGATGACTTACGACGCACTCGGGCACACCTTGCCGTGGTGCTCGACGAGTATGGCGGCACGGCCGGCATCGTGACGATGGAAGATCTTGTGGAGGAAGTCGTGGGTGATATCGCCGACGAGGATGATCCGTACTCGCGTGAAGCGATGCTGTTTGACGGCGTGTTGGAGCTGGCCGGTTCGATGTCGTTGGTCGATGTGCGTTCCGACCACAAGATGGCCGTGCCTGAGGGCGACTGGTCGACACTCGGCGGCTTTGCCTTTGCCATGCTGGGTCGAGTGCCGCGCATCGGTGATCGCGTGTTGTATCCGGGTGGTGAACTTGAAGTGGTGGCGATGGACGGCCGACGCGTGGCCGCGCTGCGTGTGCATCGACGTCTGGAGCCGGCGACGCCATGATTGCGCTACCGGAAGCGCTGTACCGACCATCGCCGAAGTCGATTCGCACGGCGCTGCGCGCACATCTCTGTCGGTGCATCGGGGACTGACTCACAATGAGCGATGACGAACTGTTGCCACCGGAACCCGAGGCGCTCGACATCGCGCCCGGTGTGCGTATCCCGGTGAGCGAACTTGAACTGCGTGCGATTACGGGTGGCGGCCCTGGTGGGCAGCACGTGAATCGCAGTGCAACACGAGTCGTGCTGCGTTGGAGTGTGCGAGCGACGCGCGCGCTGCGTGACGAGCAACGCGTGCGTGTGCTGGCCAAACTTGCCTCACGACTCGACGGCGACGGCGTGCTGCGGATTGTGGCCGGAGAACATCGCAGTCAACAACAGAACCGTCGTGCGGCACTGGAACGACTGGCGATGATCGTCGCGCGAGCGCTTGTGGTGCCCAAGAAACGCACGCCGACGAAACCGACACGGGGCTCGATTGAACGACGGCTCACGGAAAAGCGACAGCGGTCTGACACGAAATCACAGCGACGCACACGCGATCACCACTGACGCAAAGCGCATCAGAACAGAATCACGTTGGCGCCAAGGTAGTAGGTGACGAAGTCCGCTCGTCCGCGCACCGGGATTGGATCGCGATTTTGCGTGAACGCTTCCTGCACGCGCTTGTCGTTGAGATACTTGACGTTGTCGTGGCGCAGAAAGCGCGCCCCGAGATCGAGTCGCACCGGACGTTCGCCGTTGTAGACGCGAATGTACGCTCCTGCGGCACCGCCGTACGCGGCGGCAACGTCGCTCGAGTTTTTTGTCGACGCAAAGGCCGCGTTGTTTTGCGAACCCTCGACAGAACTCTCGGTCCAAAACACCGAGAACCCGCCGAGCGCTGATGCGTACGGCATGAACACGCCAGATGGGCCGAGCAACTGAGGGCCGCCGACCACGGAGACGATGTTGCTCGACGTGCGCAGGTCGAGCTTGACGAGACCGCCAGTGCCGGCGAGCGGCACCCGCCGCGTTGAGCTGGCGTAGGTGAGGAAGCCGAGGTCGGCCCGCAGATTGGTGAGCCCGGCCGGATCGAGTCGCAACAATGCCGTGCCACCAAGGCCGTACCCATTGCCCGTGTTGGCACCGAATTCACCGCGCGGTTCGGACACCTGCAGATGACCGCTCGCCGAAAATCGCCCCGTCACCGGGCGGCGCTGCGCATGGGTTGTCGTCGCGTGCAGCGCGAGTGCCGCGACGAGGGCGATGCGGCGCGAATTCCGTTCGAACAAGAGATTGCGCATAAGTGAGTTGTGCGAGTAAGTGTCAGAGAGGTCGCCTGAACGTGCCTGCGCTTCCATGTACGCCACTCGCTCGAAAAAGTGTCACCGTGCAACAAGTGTCGGGTCGCCAACAGCAACCACAAGTGATGCGCGTGCCGCGGCGATCTTGCCTTCCAGCGACGCCAGTTTGGTGATTTCGTCGAGCTGCGCGCGTTCACGCAGGTTGACGAGCAGCAGCGTACTCTCACCGTTGTCGTAGCGCGTTTGTTCAGCGTCACGCAGCAATGTCGCGCCACGAATGTTCGCTTGCTGCACGATGAGCAGGCGCTCCAGCAACACCACGTCATTCAGTGCAATACGCAGTTCGTACGCCAGCTCACGTTCAATCGCGTCGCGGTCCCATCGCGCATAGTCGAGTTTCTGCTGGGTGCGCGCCGCCTTGCCGCGCTCCTTAAAGAAGAGCACGGGCGTTTGCACATCGAATCCTGCCTTGTAGTTGTCAGGCCACTGCGCTGACGACGTCAGCTTCTCACGCTGCTCGCGCGCCGCAATGGACGTCAAGTTGGCCTCAACGAACGGCAACAGTCCCTGCAGGGCGAGCAATCGCTCGGCTTCGGCGGATCGCACTTTGCCTTGCGCTTTGCGAAGGTCGGGATGTCGCTGATGCACGGCCTCAAGCCATCCGGCAAGTTGCGTGGTATCGACAGGCGTATCCCGAAGTCCGTCGAGCACGGGACGCTCGTTTGGTGCGAGGTCGACCGCACGGCCGCGCGCATCCCAGAGAAACGCCGACGCAATCAGCGTCGCGGCGCGCAGGTCGTTTTCCGCCTCCGCGCGCGCAACCGTTCGTCGTTGCACTTCGAGGGCGGCCTCGAGCGTGTCGATGGCTGGACTGTCGCCACTGCGTAGCCGTTGCACGACCGCGTCAAATCGGAACGTCGCCAGGCGTACGCCTTCAATGGCAATCTCGTGTCGACGCGACGCCACATACCAGTTGCCAAACGTTTTTGCCGCATCCAGCAACAGCTTATTGATCGTCGCCATCTGCTCGGCGCTCGCGATCTCACGCGCGGCGCGTGCCTGTGCGAGCGCGGTGCGACGTTCGTCGGTGATCAGCCGTTGGCCAACTGGTAACGACAAACCGAGCGTAAACAGCCCCTTCGATGGCGTGTAGCGATCGGGATTGATGCGATCTCCAACCGCGCGCTCAAAGCCAAGCTTGAGGTCAGTGCCGATCGGCGTTGGAATCTTGAGCGCTGCATCGAGATACGAGTAGTAGCCATCCCCCTTGAACGTTTTCTGCGCAACGGACAGTGAGAGCTTCGGCTCAAACGCGCCCCACGCCTCGGTCACGCC
>JAYSVL010000546.1:0-3430 GCA_043718595.1 Gemmatimonadaceae bacterium | reverse complement strand
GTATAACGAAGCGGGACAACTGGCGATCGCCTACAAGGTATTCCGTTGCTGGGTGTCCGAGTTTCAGGCGATGCCCGATCTCGACGCGAATGCGAACGCTGTTGCCATCGCGCACCTCAAACTCGAGAACGAAGGGTGGGAGCGCGACTACGAGGTGGGTGAACCAAGCGAGCCGACGTTTAACGAACCAGCCGCGTAACAACCGAACTACACCCGAGTTCCAGAGGCACTGTTCTGATGCGCGCGTTCGCGCTCGATGATTCGCAGCTGCTTGACACCTGGGATCGCGCCGCGAGCCTCCATCGTCCATGGCGAGAACTTGGCGTTCTGGCGAGCGCCAGCAACACCAGTGTTGAGGAGCTGGCACGATTACCAATTGGCGAGCGCGACCGCCGTCTGTTGCGTTTGCGTATCGGCGTATTCGGCGCGCAACTGGAGTGCGAAACGTTGTGTCCGCAGTGCGACACGCGACTCGAACTGTCTGTGGATGCGCAAGCGTTGCTGGTGCCGGATCCAACAGTGCACGATGCCGACTTTGAATTGTCGGACGAGAATGTGACCGTGCGCTTTCGTTTACCCAATAGCGTGGACATCGACGCGTGCGCGAGTGACAACGTGGAGGCTTCGGCGAATCTGCTAGCCGAGCGATGCATTGCGGTCGTGGCGTCACGCGAGCCGTTGGATTCGACGGTTGTTTTGGCGCGATTGCGCGATCGGGTTGGCGAACGGATGGCTGCGTTGGATGCGCAAGCGGACGTCACATTCGACGTGCGCTGCGCTGCCTGTCAACATGCATGGCAGTCGCCGTTTGACCCTGCCGCATTTCTGATGGCCGATGTTGAGGCATACGTGGCACGCCTGACCAGTGAGGTGCATGTGCTTGCGCGCGCCTACGGATGGGCTGAGTCGAGCATTCTGGCGATGAGCGCGACGCGACGGCAGCGGTACCTCGCACTCGTGGCGCAATGACTGCGCATGCGATGTTGAGCGTGGTGTGAGCAACTTCTTCACGCGTCTGAGTGAGCGACACGCTGTCGCGCCGGCGATCAAACCGCGCGCCGTGTCGCGATTCGAGGTGGGTGCTCAGGGCGTGCCAACCATAACGGAGAGTGAGCCTCCCTTTAGCGAAGCCGTGGCAACTCGGCTTGCGTTAGACGCACCGGGTGAAGTGCGCGCGCCAAGGCGTGACGTGTTGCGTGACGCCACTGCAGCAGCGCCACCACGGGAGTCAGCACCGGTGCTTCGTGTGACGACCAGTGTCGAACGTGCACCGGCAATCGCGGCGGCGATCCCTGAAACACGCGGCACGCAGGTAAGTACACGGCCTGTTCGGCTTGCATCCGAGGCACCGCGCAGCCGCGAAACTGCGGCATCGGTCGACAGCGCACCGGTGCTCCCGTCACGACGCGACAAGGTGCTAACGGACAACGTGCGCGAATCGCTGAGCCATGCCAGCGCAGTCGTGCCGCGATCAGCTGCGCCGCCGTTGTCGGTCGCGGTCGCGTCGTCGGTTATCGCAGCACGCCGCGACGATGTGCATCGCGAACCGGACGTGATACGCGTACACATCGGCCGCGTGGAAGTGCGTGCCATCATGCCACCGGCCCGTCCGCTGCCGCGAACGAGCACGCCGTCACACAACGCGCGCCCGATGTCGCTCGATCAATACCTCGGCGGCAAGGAACGGGGACGCGCGTGAGTAACGCGCTCGCGATCGCCTCGGTCACGGCCGTGCTGAAAGACCTGCTCAACAACGGCGTTATCGATCATCAATTGTCGGGCGTTGTTGGCGAAGTCACCGTGTCTGCGTTGCCGCCGGATCGCCTGCTCGTTGCTGGTCAGGCAGAGACGAGTCGCATCAATCTGTTCATGTATCAGGTCACGCCAAACGCAGGTTATCGGAACAGCGCGCTCCCATCGCGCGCGCCAACGGGTGATCGCATCAGCAATCCACCGTTAGCGCTCGACTTGCACTACCTCGTATCCACATACGGAGCGAACGAATTTGACGCAGAGATTTTGCTTGGCTATGCGATGCAACTGCTGCATGAAACACCGGTACTGACGCGCGACGCGATTCGGCGTACGCTGGCGCCGGCATCGCCGGTAAGTGGCAGTGTGCTGCCCGCACCGTTCAATGCACTGGTGGCCTCAGAACTTGGTGACCAGCTGGAACAAATTCGTATCACGCCGGCCAACCTTAACATCGAAGAAGTGTCGAAGTTGTGGACGGCGATCCAGTCGCACTATCGACCGACGGCGGCGTATCAGGCGTCCGTCGTCTTGATTGAGTCGAAACGTTCGACACGTTCGGCACTGCCGGTGGCGAACGACAAGCGACGACTGTTTGTGGTGCCGTTTCGCTTTCCAGCGATTGATGAGGTGGTGAGCACGCTCGGCGATCGCGCACCAATTGTTGTGGGCACGACGATCGCCATTCGTGGCCGCGACTTGGTGAGCGACCGAACGTTTGTGAACCTGCACGGTGTAGAACTCACTCCCTTAGCGAGCGCGATGACGGCCGAGCGTATCGAGCTGGCGCTTACGTCGCCGTTGCCGCAGGGAGTCTATGCTGGGGTGAAAGGCATACAGGTCATCCAGAAAATGCCGATGGGCGATCCGGTGGTGGACCACCGTGGCGTGGAGTCAAACGCGGCAGCGTTCGTGCTGCGACCAACGATCACCAATGGTCCACAGCTTCCTCCGGCCGACGTGATTGGGCTGGTGTCATCCAGCGAGACGATCAACGGCGTGGTCACTCAGCTGCGCGCGGGAACATTGCGCATTGTGTGTGATCCGCGCATCGGACGCGACCAGCGCGTGACGTTGTTACTCAACGAGATCAACGTGGCGCTTGGCGGGATCACGCACGCGTACAGTTTTGGCGCGTCGGCGAGCAACGGGCTTGCCATTGGCGTACCTGATTCGGCGACGGTGCAGTTTGTGTTCTCGCGCGTGGTCGCGGGTACGTATCTGGTGCGCGTACAGGTGGACGGTGCAGAGAGCGTACTGACGCAGGACGTGAGCGGGCTGTTCAACGCGCCACGAGTGGTGTTGTCGTGAGCGAGGCGATGAGCTGGTCGACCGCGAATCAGCGTAACATCGTGCGTGAACTGGCACGTGTGCGCGTCGTACTCGAGCGGTTTGTTGCGACGGCACAAACCGCACAACCGCGGACTGCGCCAGGCGTCGACAGCAGACTCGTCGATCATTCGCTGGTAGATCACTCGATTGATGATGGGGCGCAGAACGCGGCGCCCGACAGCGAGTCGTCCTTCGCGTTACCGACGATTGTTCGCGCGTTCGACTTGTCGCCTTTCGAGCGCGACATTTTGCTGTTGTGTGCGGGCGTTGAGCTTGATGCACGCATCGCGTCGCTCGTCGCCCAGGCACGTGGCGCCGCGGACGGCGGGGGCGCAACGTTCGGGCT
>JAYSVL010000545.1:0-10580 GCA_043718595.1 Gemmatimonadaceae bacterium | reverse complement strand
CTTGCCGTTCTCGCTCGACCTGCGACCGCATGGCGGCCACACGAATGGACCGCGATTAGTGCTCGTGCACGGAACGCCAACGCTCAACACACTCTATTGGACAGAGCACCGTTCGGACGACTTCTGTCTCAAGATGGCGGCAACAGTGCAGCTCAAGGCGGGTGATGTGATCGCGTTCGGTCATACGCACCGGCCGTGGCACCGCGAGATTGGCGGGATCCATTTCGTGAACACGGGCAGTGTTGGTCGACCAAAAGACGGCAACCCTTACGCGGGCTACGTGCGCGTGATGTTCGGCGAAGCAGGCGTGCAGGTGGAATTTGTACGCGCCCCCTACGACATCGAGCGCACCATCGCTGGGGTGCGGGCGGCGGGATTGCCCGAAGACCTGGTGGACTTCTTGCGCACCGGAGGGCGTCAGTAACCCGCACGTCCGCGTTGGCCTTCTCACGCCGCGCACCATGCGGTCTCGCCGGACTGTAACGCGCGCGACGCTACACCACGAACATCGTGATCGCTGCGCCAAGCATGACAATCGCGGTGAGCCACACCAGTAGTGCGGACCATGCACCGCTGCGCTGCCCTCGCATCTGCGCGGGATTGCGGGCGATGATCACAATGCCGATCAGCAGCAGTGGCGCAACGAGACCGTTCAACACGGCCGATAAATACATCGCGCGCACGGCACTTATGTCGACAACGTCCATCGCGATGCCGCCAGCAACCGACACCATCATGATGATGTAGAAGGATCGCGCACGGTGAAACTTTTCGTCGATGCCTTGTCGTAGCGCCAGAAGGTCCGCGAGCGCGTAGGCGGAGGCGCCAGCAAGCGTGGGAATCGCCAGCGCACCCAAGCCGAGCAGTCCCAGCGTGTAGAGCAGCATCGCCCCGCGACCGGCAAGCGGTTCGAGTGCGCGCGCGACTTCGGTACTCGTTTCAGGGTGAGTGATGCCGTTGCGGTGCAATGTCAGCGCGGTCGTCAGAATCATGAAATACATCGCGCCACTCGATACAAACGCACCGGCGCCAACGTCGACATTGCGCGCCGAGAGTTCCACGGCCGTCGCTCCGAACCGCTCCGCTTTTGCGCGACCGATACTCTTCTCTTCCTCCACCTCGGACGCCGCCTGCCAGAAAAACAAGTACGGTGAAATGGTGGTGCCGAGAATGGCCACGATCATGCCCCATCCTTCCGCGTCGTTCGGAAGCTGTGGGATCACGCTGTCGCGCAACGCCGCCTTCCAGTCTGGATGCGAGAGCAGCGCCGTAATCACGTACGCGCCAAGAAACAGCGCGAGCCATTTGAGCACGCGTGCCATGTGTGCGTACCGCATTTGCACACTCGCCCACAGAATGCCAACGCCAAAGAGCACGACCCACAGCCGCGACCAGACACCGGTCACCAGCTCCGCCGCGTCCGCCATGCCGTGCAGGTCGGCACCAATGTTGATGCTATTGGCGACAAATAGTGCGCCGCAGACGATGAACAAAACGGGCCGTGGAAACTGATGTCGCATGGCGGCCATCAATCCGCGACCAGTAACCATGCCGATGCGCGCGCACATCAGTTGTACGGCCCACATCATCGGCCACGCCAGTACCGACATCCAGAGCAGCGATGTGCCGAACTGTGCGCCAGCCAGTGAGTAGGTGGTGATGCCCGAAGGATCGTCGTCGGCCGCGCTGGTAATGAGCCCTGGTCCAAGCGTTCGCCAGAATCGACCGAGTCGTCCTGCAGCGCCAACGCGCGCGCGCCTGGTCACCGGCGTCTCACTCACGCCCTCGTCATCCATCAGTTGCGCGTCATGCGCGCCCCGCATCGGCAATGGGTGCCCCGTCGCAGCCGTGATGCCGCGCAAGGGCCGCGAGATAAGCGTCAATGGAGCGCGTGAACCCGATCACGTGCGCGCCGAGAAAGCGGTACACCGGATTGTGCACGTCGCCCGACTCGGTGATCTGAATGCGTATGCCGCCGTTGTCCGCGTGCAGGTGCCAGCGCCACTCGCCGGAGAAGGGCAGGTCGTCATCGAGAATGCGCGCCGTCATCGCGTGCGGCGCGTCCTCGTGCACGATGCCGAAGGTCATCGAGCCGCGTCGCGACGTCTCGCGCCAGCGCACTTGCGGTTGTTCGACGTCAACGAGCACCGAATCCCGCACGTCATCACGCCAGGTCGCGTATAGATCGACGCGTCGCACGGTGTCCCAGACTCGTTCATGATCAGCATCCGGCAGCAGCAGCTCGCGCGACACCTCGTGATGCTGCGGCGTGACGAGTCCACCTACCAGCAAGGCGATCACGATTGCCGTAATGCCAGCCATAACCGCGAGAATCCAGTACATGCGCGTCAGCCGACGCGCAGCGGCTGATCGAGCGCGCCGCGTACGCGCTGCAGGAGTTGGGTGGCGGTGAACGGTTTGTGCAGAAACGACAGTTCGTCTGTTCGGATACCGTGGAGCAGCGACGCATCGTCCGTGTAGCCCGACGCGAAGAGCACACGCGTCTCGGGACGATGGCGCTCGAATGCCTCCGCCAGCTCACGCCCGTTCATACGCGGCATAACGACGTCGGTGAGCAACAAGTGAATCGGTTCCGGATACGAACGCGCAATCTGGAGTGCCGCTTCACCATCGGGAGCACCAAGCACGCGATACCCCCGGCGCTCCAGCGCAGCCGTCGTCACCGCACGCACGCTGTCTTCATCTTCGGTGAGCAAAATTGTCTCGGTGCCACACAGGTACTCTTGCACCGACGGCGCGCTGTTGAGTGGGATGGCCGCAGTCGCGAAGGTTGGAAAGCAGAGCATGAAGGTCGTGCCAATGTCGACCATGCTTTCCACATGGATGGTGCCGCCCGATTGTTCCACCATCGCATACGCCAGGGCAAGTCCGAGTCCGGTGCCTTTGCCGCGTGGCTTGGTGGTGAAGAACGGTTCGAACACACGTTGGCGAACTTCGTCTGTCATGCCGCATCCGGTGTCGGACACGCGGAGCATCATCCACGGCGACGTCGTCGAGAGTCCAAGCGTTTGCGCCGCACTCGGCGACATGGTCGCGGATTGAATTCGGAGCGTGCCACCAGTCGGCATCGCATCCCGTGCGTTGGCAGACAGGTTGAGCAGCACCTGTTCGAGTTGTCCAGGATCAGCACGAATAAAGCCCATGTTGTCCTCAAGCTGCGTCTCCAGGACAATGTGTTCGCCAATCAAGCGACTGAGCAGCCGGTCGAGGCCACGCACCACCTCATTGGCGTCCAGCAGCACGGGCTGCATGACCTGTTTGCGGCTCACGGCGAGGATTTGTCGCGTCAGGTCCGCTCCGCGCATGCTGAGCGCGCGAATCTCGCTGACATCGTGATGCGCACTGTCGCCAGGGCCGAGGTCAAGCAACGCCAGATCGCAGTAACCAAGAATGCCTGTCAGCAAGTTGTTGAAGTCGTGTGAAATGCCGCCAGCAAACGCGCCGATCGCTTCCATCTTTTGGGCCTGGCGCAACTGCTCTTCACTCGCCGCGAGCGCGCGCTCCGCCTGTCGACGCGCGGTGACATCAATGCCGACAGACAGCCAGCTGGCACGACCAAGACGACGCGATGATGTGGTGACCACTTCCATTTCCATGCGGCGACCGTCCGCCGAACGATGCGTCCACGTTCCGGCACTCTGCCGCGCCTCCGAGAAAGGAAGACGCGCACGAGTGAAACGATCCAACTCCTTGTCGTCCAGCAGATCGACAATACTTTTGGAGAGAAACTGCTCGCGGTCGTATCCGTACTTCTCAATCGCGGCTTCATTCACCGCCAACACGCGCATCGTGTCCGCGTCCCACGCCCACATGGGGAGCGGATTGGAATCAAACAGCAACCGATAACGCCGTTCGCTGTCCGCAAGGGACGCGTTTCGCCCTTCCACCGTTTCGGCCATTTGATTGAATGCCCGTGCGAGCACACCAATCTCGTCACGCGACTGAATACGCGATCGATGCCCGGCAAAACCGGCGGTCAAGGCGTCCGCGTCGGCCGTCAGGTCGTCGAGTGGTCGTGCGATACGTCCACCAATCAGGAGCGCGAGCAGCAGCGCGGCCAGCACCACCGTCGCGCGCAAGCCAAGGTCGCGGGTGCGCTCACGACGCAGTCCCGCCAGCGCGTCGCTCTCCGCAGCCGAGATTGTAATCAGCCAGGGCGCGAGTGTCGTGCGCGAGAAGCCGAGGATGCGTCGTTCACCGCCGCGGTCAACGTATTCGCCCACACCGCCCGAGTCGGTGCGCGACGGCTGTGGCCCAATCAGTGGCACACGCCGACCGACGTTGGACGACGCCTCCGACGAGCGCGCCGCAATCACGCCCGCCGTGTCGGTGATGGTGAGCACGCGGCGTTCGATACCCGCTGGCAGCGGCACCATCGCGGTCAGCGAGTCAATGCGTACCGCGGCGACCACGATCACCCGCGTGTGTCCGCGAGCATCAACCACGCGTTGGACTAACTGCACGTGCAGCGTGTTATCGCCAGGGGGCGGCTGCAGAATCGCCTCCACTACAAACCCCGACGGCGCACCTCGCGCACGTGCGGCCGCGTCGAGGATCGTTGGCAGGATTGGTGTCGAGTCTGACGACCCAGTGACGCGCCCTGTCGAGTCAATCGTCGTGATTCGCATGTACCGACCATCGCTGCGGCGAACAGCACCGTTCAGCAGGACATCGCTCCGGAGTCTCGAATCCGGCGCAAACTCCACACCGTCAACCAGCGCCATGAGGAGCGCGCGGTCCATGTCGAGGCGGACGTCGATGCGGTCGGCCGCAACCTGCGTTGCGCCGACGAGCTGTCGATCAAGCGCGCGACGGCCATCCTGAATGCGTTGCACCACGCCCCACGCATCGACCGCTAACAGTGGCACGACAATCGCGAGCACCAGCCACACAAGGCGCGCGCGAATACCGGTCCACTTGAGGCTCATGTGACCAGCGGTTCCGTGCCGGGTGGCATGCTGACGGCCATACCCATCGCATGATAGCCCTTGTCCACGTACACGGTGGTGCCACTGATACCCGAGCCCAGCGGGCTGGCAAGAAACGCCGCGGTGTCGCCAACTTCCGCCGCAGTGAGCAACTCGGGCAACGGCGAATTCGCCTCACAGTACGCGACCATTTTGCCGATGATGCCGATGGCGCTTGCCGCGCGCGACGGGTACGGACCCGCCGAAATAGTGTTGACACGCAGCCCGTATTTGCGACCCGCTTCAAAAGAGAGCAAACGCGTGTCACTCTCAAGTGCCGCCTTCGCCGACGACATGCCACCACCATAGCCGGGGACCGCACGTTCACTGGCCATGTACGTCAGCGAGCAGACCGAACCACCGGGTCGCATCAACGGACCGAAACGCTGTACCATTGACACCAGCGAGTAGGCGCTGGTGCTGACCGCCGCGAGATAACCAGCCCGACTCACTTCGAGCAACGGCTTCTTCACTTCGGGACCGTTCGCTAGCGAGTGAAAGAGAATGTCGAGCGGCTGATCACCAAAGTCGGCGCTCAAACGCGTCGCCAAACCGTGAATGGAAAAATCGCCGACGTCTTTGTACCGCTTCGACTCGCGCTTGTCTGTCGGCGCATCGTCTAATACATCGTAGTCGGCGTCGAGCGGGTAGATCCGTTCAAAGGCAAGCAACGAGCCATCGCGCATCCGACGGGATTCATCCATCTTTCCGCGCTCGAGCATGTTGAGAAAGATGTTCAGCGCCGGTGGCCAGGTCGCCACGCACACCGACGCGCCCGCTTCGGCGAACGACTTCGCAACAGCAAAGCCAAATCCGCCGTCATCGGCAACACCGGCGACAAGGGCACGTTTTCCAGTCAGGTCGATTGGGAGCATTGTCGAAATCTAGGGTTGGCGAGGGATCGGCGCGAAGTGCGCCCGAGGTAAAGAACACGATCTCATCAGTAGCGCTTTAGCGCGACGAACGTTCCAGGCGATTACGGATGGCCGCCCACGCCTCGTCGCGCGGTGGACGTTCAATCACGATGACGGCGGCGCCCGCTGTGTCCGCGGCGTGGAGTGCGGCATACAGCTGCTGCGCGTAGGGTGTCGGCTCAGCGGGCATGCGAATCACCCGATCAGTCGCGCCCACCGGCAATGTCACGGTGCGCAGCAACGCGGTCAGCGCACCGTCCGCTGTTGTGCGCGCTGTGATTGCGCGTGTTATCTCCGACCATTGCGCTGCGTCGAACAGCCAGACATCAGCGCGCGGCGCATAGTGCCGGTCGGCCATTCCCGGTGCGCGCTGTCCGGCGTTGGTTGTGTCGGCAGCGACCGCGTGCGCGGACCCATCGCGTACGTCGCGGCCCAGCACGGCGGCGATCTGCGTGCGCGAGATCATGCCTGGTCGGAGGACCGTTGGCACCGCGCCGGCGAGATCCAGCACGGTACTCTCGATCCCCACCGTGCACGGACCACCATCAAGAATGAGATCCACATTGTGTCCGAGCGAATCCACGACATGCTGCGCGCTGGTTGGCGAGATTCGGGTGAAGCGGTTGGCGCTTGGTGCGGCAATAGGACACTGCGCCGCGCGCAACAGGGCGAGTGCCACCGCATGGTTAGGCACCCGCACGCCGATCACCGGTAGGCCCGCCGATGCTACGTCTGGGACGATGTCCCGCTTGGGAAGGAGCAGCGTGAGCGGACCTGGCCAGAAGGCGCGGGCCAGCTGCTCGGCGTCGTCGGTCCACGTGGTGACCAGTGCGCGCGCATCGGCGATAGTGGCCACGTGTACGATGACCGGATTCCACGCGGGGCGACCCTTCGCCAGGTAAATGCGACCAACCGCCAACGGATTGAGCGCGTTGGCACCGAGTCCATAGACCGTTTCGGTAGGAAACGCGACAAGCCCTCCGTCCTGCAGCACACGGGCGGCGCGCGCTATGCGATCGCGTTGTGGTCGCAGGGAGTCGACACGCAACGGGACGGGCGGCGACTGTCGGTCAGGCGGCGGAGCGGGAGTACTCATCGACCGAAAGTTAGCATCGACGCAACGGCGATCGACGTGGCTATTGTCGCTTCTCGATGGCTTTGCGAGCGATCACATCGACCAAGGAGGGCGCGATCAACTTGAGGAGTCGACCAACCTTACCACGCCAGGTCATCACGAGGTCGCGATCACGACGCGCCACCGCACCAAGAATGAGACGGGCGCACTCCTCGACCGACATCGATTCGCTATTCGTCCGCTGGAATCCACTCTCGCCAAACGGACGACCATTGGGTGACAACGCATGTTGATTGATTTCCGTCAGGACGAATCCCGGGTAGATCACCGTCACACTGACGCCGCTGTCGGCGAGCTCAATGCGCAGACTGTCAAAGAATCCCGCCATGGCGTGTTTCGTCGCCGCGTACGCCGTGCGTTTCGGCACGCCGGTGAGTCCGGTGAGACTGGAGATGGCGACGAGTCGGCCGTGTGATGCACGCAGGTGCGGCAACGCATACGACGTACACCACACACTGCCGAGATAGTTGACGCGCATCAGTGTGTCGAAGAGCGTGAGATCCGTGATGTCCTCGAACCGACCGCTGGCGCCAATGCCTGCATTGTTGATCAGAGTGTCGAGTCGGCCGAAGTGCGCGACGGTGCGTTCAACCATCGCCTGACACGACGATTGCACGCCAACATCCGTTGTCACGACGAGCGCGTCGGCACCACTGGCTCGGCACGCGTCAGCAATCACCTCGAGACGTGCCGCATCCCGAGCGGCGAGCACGAGGTTCGCACCACCTGCTGCATACTGTCGCGCCAGCTCTGCGCCAATCCCGTGTGAGGCGCCCGTGATCACGATCACGGGACGATGTGCGGTCATCAGGGACGACCGGGACGATCAGCACCACCAAACGGATCGTCGAGTGGCGCACTTCCCTCAAACGGCGTGTCGAGCACCTTGAGCGCCAACGCCGCCTCTTGCTGGCGCACGGCAAGTCGAATCGGAAACATGTAATGCATCGATGGCAGCATGCCGCCCGCATCGTCGCGCAAGACGAGGGCCGGAATGTCGTGCGCTTCGAGCACACTGCGTGCGATTATCGCTTCGACTTCGCTGATGAATTCGCGGATCACCACCATCGCGTCTGCCATGTGGCGAACATATCGCCGTAATCGCAGCGTGACGAGGGGTGTAGATTCCTCGCATGGCTCCATCCTTCGGCATCTTCGTGCTCGCAGAACTTCCGGGAGAAGCCGGCCGCATCGTGCGCGACATTCAGCAGCGGTACGATCCCAAGCTCGCTAGGCTGACACCACCGCACATTACGCTCGTGGGTTCGTCAGGCGTGGGGTCGATCCCGACGGACACGCCAGTGGAGCGCATTCGCGCCGCGCTGGCGCCTATCGCCGCGAGCACCGCGCCGCTCTCGCTCCCTTTTGGCGCTCCCCACCGATTTATGCAAACGGAGATTGTGTCGCTGCCACTCGACCAGAACGGGCCACTGCGCATGCTGCATGAGCGATTGGCGCGGTCTGGACTCCCGTTTCGGCGCGCGAAGTTCATGTTCTCGCCGCACTGCACGCTGAGCTTCTATCCCACACTCACGGCCGAAAGCGAACGGGAGCTGCTGGCGTTGCGCGTCGATGCGCCGTGCATCGTCGAACGCTTGCAAGTGTACCTCACCCGCGATCCGCAGCCGTCCAAAAAACTGTTCGAACTCGAACTCAGTACGGCGCTCAACCGGCAGCCCGACGCTCGGAGCGCCTAGCAGGCCTCGGGGCGGAGCTTGGCGTACGCGCCGCTCGATTGTTTCAGCGCGAGGATAGCGGAGGCGACGAGCTCGTATTCAAAGTGCAAGTCATTGAGCGTTTCGACACTGTGCTGCGCCAGTTGGTGCGAGGCTTTTTCGGCGATCGAGTGTCGTCGCAAATACTCGCGAGCCGCCAACCAGAGCCCATTTGCCTTTTGCCGTACTTCCACATCGTCGGACGCGGGCACGGTTGCGCATGCTTTCTCAAAGAATCGGACACACTCGGCGAGGGCCAGGTCGCAGGTGTCGACGAGGGCATGGGCGCCCTGCAGCTCGGACTGCCCAACACGCAGATGCATCAGGTTCGAGAGACGCTCATGCTGCCGACACGTTTCGACGGCCGTGCGGGCGAGGGCGTCAGCGACCGCGAGTGGCGTCTGAATGTCCATGGCCGACGCGTCATCCATCAATTGCGCGTTGGCCGCGGTACGAGTTGAAGCCATAGGTCGTGGCACGGAGAGGGAGCGAGAGTTGCTGATGATCAGTGATCTAGTGCCCTCACCCCTGCGCGCGGTAGTGGGCGAGGCGGGCGAGCTTCGCGCGGCCGAAGCGTTGCTTGCACCGTATTGACGACTCGTCTGCGTAATGGCTACCACGCGGGGGTTTCGACGACGCGGTCACGGGTGAACAGTTAGCGAGGCAGCATTGGCGTCTCCCTCGACAGCAGGGCGCTTCAACCCTCACGGGCCAGACTATGACCGATTTTGCGCATCTCCTGATTACCACCAGTGATGACGGTGTCCGTACGATCACGCTCAATCGTCCCGAGCGACTGAATGCGGTCAATCCCCGGCTGGCAGACGAACTGCCCGAGGCGGTGAACGCGGCAGCGGTGGACGATTCGGCACGGGTGGTGGTGATCACTGGCTCGGGTCGCGGTTTCTGCGCGGGACTCGACCTCGCCGAGCCGGTGACGCTGGCCGCCGGGTCGGTAGCCGCGCGTCTCGACCCGTATCGTTGGGTCGGCCGCTGGGTGCAGGCGATCACATCGTGCGAGAAGCCGGTAATCGCGGCCATTAACGGCGCAGCGGCGGGTGCCGGTTTCGGTCTTGCGCTGGCCTGCGATATCCGGCTGATGACCGCCGGTGCCAAATGCACCGCGGGGTACGTGCGTCGCGGTCTGTCGCCAGACGCTGGGGTGAGCTGGAGCCTGCCGCGTCTCCTCGGACATGCGCGCGCGATGGATATCGTGCTCACCGGGCGCGATGTCGGGGCTGAGGAAGCCGAGCGCATCGGTCTGGTGAGCGCCGTATATGCCGATGACGTGTATGCGGAGCGCGTGCAGCACTACGCGGCGTTGTTGGCCGCCGGACCGCCGGTGGCATTCGCACTTACCAAGCGCCTGATGCTGGCCAGCAGCACGACATCGCTTGACGCACAACTACGCGACGAACTGACGCACATCAAGAGTTGCTTCGTAACCAAAGACGTGCGCGAAGCCATGGTTGCATTCCAGGAAAAACGAAAACCAGTTTTCCGCGGTGAATAGCTACCACAACAAACTGCATTGAACCACAGGGGCCACAGGGTACACAGGGGGTGCGTTGTGGCATGATGCAGTCCAAATTCAAAGGTTTTTTTGGAATTGAACAGCGTGCGCACTACGAGACCCCTGTGTCTCCCTGTGGCCCCTGTGGTTCAACCGCTGTTGTAGTGGTCGTGACCCGCGCACGCCTGCTTTGAGTCAGGAGAAAGCAACAAACTGCCTTGAACCACAGGGGTCACAGGGTACACAGGGGGTGCGCTGATTCATGATGTATCGCACTCCAAAAAAGTTCTTGGAGTTGCAACAACGTGTGCGACA
>JAYSVL010000544.1:0-3437 GCA_043718595.1 Gemmatimonadaceae bacterium | reverse complement strand
CCGATGCACACTGTGGTCGTTCATGGCAATCCACCGTCGCCAACGCGGCGGAGTCGCAGAAGGCCGAACGGCGTCGCAACCCACAACCAATCTGCACTCGCGACGACGTCGAGTGCTGGTCCAGGCAAGTCAACGGAAACACGCAACAAACGCGTTGCACCACTATTGCGCGCGACGATGAGCAGGCCAGCGTCACCGGCGAGCCAGATCGTCCTGTCGTCCATCATCATGCGAGTGATGAATCCGACTTGTCGCACGTCGATCCGCTGCAGTCGCTCCGCCTCTCCACGCCCACGATGCATTGCCCAAACAGCGTCGTCAGTCGCCACCAATACGACGGAATCGCTCCATGTCAGCGCGCGCACGGCGCGACGCAGTGTCGGATCCGCTCCCGATGGGCTGATCAGTTGCCCCGTTGGCGACAACATCATCAGACCGGTGACCGTTCCTATCCACAGGGTATCGCCGATCTGTTGCAGTGCCGTTACGGGAATCCCGTCCAGTAATCGTGTGCCGATGCCGCGTGACTTTCGCTCGCGGATGTCCGTACTGTCGCTGACCCATACGAGACCGCCCGCGGTGCCGGCCCACGCACCATCATTACGCGCGACGACCGCATGCACCCGGTTGTCCGGCAGACCGTCGAGGCGGGTCCACAGCGCAACGCCTTCGTCACCATCGAGACGCACGCGCACGAGCCCACGATCGGTGGCAATCCACGCGCGCTGCGCACGCACCGCAAGCGCGTTGGCACGCACGCCCGCCAGCGGCACACTGATCGTGCCGTCGATCCACCGCCACCGCTGCAGATCGTTGCTTGAAAAACTCAGTCCGCCACGATATCGCGACTCACCAAGTCCCGCGCTCCACACACCGTCGGCAGCGAGGGCGAGCGCACCGATGCCGCTTTCGAGTGGACCGAAGCGCAATGGCGTAGACTCCTGAAATGTCGGATCAATTTTGTAGAGCCCGTCGCCATTTGTGCCCACCCACACTTCGCTCGCGCGCTCGGGCGACGACACACCACTGGTAATCGCGTACTGCTGCAATGCGCGATCACCGCGTTGATTGCGTCCGAGGAGCCCTTGTGGCGAGCGCACGGATGGGAAGCGTGCATAGAGGTCATTGAGGGTCGTCGGCAGCACAACGGTCGCCGCGGTTGGCGCTTGACTGACGGCGAAGGCAACGCCCGCGCGTGACACGCGCGTCCACTGTCCGCCCGCACGAATCAGTGCATCACCGTTGCCACTTCGCTCGAACGCGAGCATGTCGGGAATGCCAACAATCATCGTGCGTTGCACCTGCTCAATCTGCGGTCGGTACACAATCACTGCGCCGGGCACGCCGATCCACACCGCGTCCTCCACCGGATCACCTGCGATGAACAGGATCTGTGCGTCGGCGAGTCCGTTTTCGCGCGTGAACGGCGTAGACCATGCCCCTTGCAGACGGTCGTACACACCAATACCACTGGGTGTGGCCGCGTACACGTAGCGACGCGACACGGCGACGGCGCGCACGTCCGCGTAACTGCCGATGTATTGTCGTTCGTTGCGTCGCGTGGGACCGCCATCAGTGCTCGTGCGGAGACCACCACCTGACACGGGAGCACAGCCAACCGCAGCCGCCACGGCCCAGGCAACGAGGGCGTTCCCGCCGTAGCGCGATGCCGCACGGAGCGACCGCCTCACACCGGTCCACCAAGGCTAGGGAAAGTGGCCAGTACTGACGGCACCTCGGTGTCTTCCCGTTCGATCTCACGCCACGCGTTCGGTAAACCGTGCAGCACGTCATCGAGTGTTGGACCGCGCAACGTCCGGAGGTTTGTCGCCATTTCTGCCGCGCGTCCGTGGACGTTTGCAGCGAGGATGGCAGCGTCCTCACCGGCCGCGCCTTGCGCGAGAAGCGCAGCAATGATGCCCGTGAGCATGTCCCCGCTGCCGCCGGTGGCGAGGATCGCGGTGCCACGCGCCACCACGTCGATGACGTCGCTATCGGGTGTCGCAATAAGGGTCGGCGTGCCCTTGAGCAATACCGTCGCCCGTGATTGCGTGGCGAAGTGTTTGAGTGCGTCGCTGCGCGCCTGCCATGCGACGGGTGTTGGTGCGCCCGACAAGCGCGCGAACTCGCCGGCGTGCGGCGTCACAACGAGTGCTGGCACGTGCTGTGCAATTTCGCGTAGTGCATCCGGCACGCGCTTTCCGTGTACGTCAGCCAACAGGGACAGCGCATCCGCATCAAGGACAACTGGCACGCCGTGATTTTCGCGCAGGGCGCGTTCGAGTAGCGCCCGCGACGTGTCCGTGCGTCCGAGCCCGGGCCCAAGTGCCAGCGCGTCGCCCCATGCGACGCCGATGCTGTCGTCCGCATCATTGGCAGGGATGCCTGTTGGCCACGCTCTAGTGATCGCTTGCGGAACCGCTTGCTGCACCGCGACAACCCCGGCGCCGTCCACCCACGCGCGTGCCAGCCCACAACCGGAATGCAGTGCGGCGCGCGCAGCAAGCATGATTGCACCCGTCATGCCGAGCGCACCACCCACAAGCGCGACGTGGCCCCGGGTTCCCTTGTGCGCATTCCACGCGATCGGAACGCGAGCAGCGATAGTGCGCGCACTCGTTATGCGCCAGGCCGCGTCGCTGCCCTGTGCGTGTTCACCCAAACCAATGTCCAGCAGTTGCAGCGCTCCGACATGCGCGCGAGAGATCAGCTGTCCGCGTTTGAGCGTACCAAAGCTCAGTGTACAATCCGCGGCAACAGTGCCTGCAGCGATCTCACCCGTCGTGGCGTCGAGACCCGACGGCACATCGAGCGCGACGATCGTCGCCCCTGTGCGCCGTGCACGCGCGAGCGCGACGCAAGAGGCCGCGATTGGATCCCGCAACTCACCGCGATGTCCCATACCAAGCAAACCATCGACGACGAGGCGTTCGTCGCCTGTTGGCGCTCCTGCCGATACCCGCGGCAATGCCAGTGATAACGCACGCTCCGCATCCACTGTGCGCGGAGGTGCCGATGCAGACAGTCGTACGCGCACACCAGCGCGTGCAAGTTGCGCGGCAACGATATACGCGTCGCCGCCGTTGTTGCCGCTGCCGACGTAGACAGCGACACCGTGCGTGAGGCGGTGTGCGTACTGGCGCAACATCACTTCAGCCGCTGCAGTACCGGCGCGCATCATCAGCGCAAAAGAAGGCACTCCAGCGTCAATCGCGGCGTGGTCGCGCAAGGACGCTTCACGAGCTGTGCAGACACGAAGCGACCTTGCATGCGCCGTGTGCACACGCGTGGCGTTAGACGTGCGCGGTGCTCCAGGGGTACTCGCGTTCGAAGGCATCTTCAAACGCGAACACCTCCGCGAAGTCTTCTCGCGAATCGTGCGACTGACTGATCAGCAGCCCCATGTCCACCAGTGTGAACACGATGTCCCCAATGTC
>JAYSVL010000543.1:0-33500 GCA_043718595.1 Gemmatimonadaceae bacterium | reverse complement strand
TGCTGGAATGGGATCTCATTCCCGTGGACGAACATCGCTGGGTGGTGTGTAACGGCCTGCGTTTCGGGTACCGCGGGTCCGATGCGCTCACCACCTGGCGCCCTGAGGGCAGTTCGTACGCGACCGCTCGCGCGCTCGCCGACTCCATCCATGCGGCGCGGCCTGAGTGATCGTCTCAGTATTCGGTGCGTCAGGACGAACCGGACGTGCATTCATTGCGGCAGCAAGTGCAGCCGACACCACTTTACGTCTTCACTATCGTTCGGCGCCGGAGGATGTCGCACCTGAACGGTCCACGGTGGTCGTCGGTGCGCTGAAAGATCCCACCGTGGTACGCGAAGTACTGCGCGGCACGGACGCGGTCGTGATCCTGTTCGGGCCGCGACCCAATGCGCGGGATAGCATTTTCTGTGCTAACGCCACACGGGCCATCCTCGACGGCATGCGTACGCAGACACCCAAGCGCGTGCTCTGCGTGACGGGAGCGACGGTGGGCACGCTCTCGCAGCATCTCTCCTTGCGGCTCAAAGTGGCGGCGTTGTGGCAGCGTCGCACCGGCAACGAGGAGCTGACCGACGACCGCGCTGAGCAGGAGCGCATGCTGCGCAGCAGTCGGTTGGAGTGGACGATTATCAAGCCGCCGACGCTCACCGACGCAAGTGTGCCGGAGCCGTATGTGGCTGCGCCCGACCTCAAAGTTGGACCAGACAGTCAGATTTCTCGCGTCACGCTGGCGCAGTGCCTGATGACCGAGCTCCGTGAACGCCGCTTTGTGCAGAAAGACATGTACGTGCGCAGCACACCTCCGTATCGTTCCTAAGTGCCGCGCGTGACTTACCGACCCTAACGCTTAAGGATGCCGATGGCTGACGTACGCAAAGAAGTATGGGACGACATTCCGATGGATCAGCTATCTCCGTTGATTGGTCGCAAGTTGGTCACCGCCGAACGCATGATGCTCGCTCATGTCTTTCTCAAGCGCGGGGCGATTGTGCCAGCGCATGATCATCACAACGAGCAACTGACGTACATCTTGTCTGGTGCGCTGCGATTCTGGATTGGTGCACACGCCGATGCACCGGGCGACACGTTTGTTGATGTGCACGCCGGTGAAGTGTTGGTGATTCCGAGTGGCATCCGGCACCGAGCGGAAGCGCTCGAAGACACACTCGACGTGGATGTCTTCGACCCGCCGCGGCAAGATTGGCTGGACGGCAGTGATGCCTACCTGCGAGGACCGAAGTAGTGGATCTCGGACTGCGTGGTAAAGTGGCGCTCGTGTGTGGCGCGAGTCGCGGCATCGCGTACGCGACGGCGGCAGAGTTTGCCCGCGAAGGTGCGTCGCTCGCGATCTGTTCGCGCGATGCGTCATCGCTCGCGCGGGCCACGGCGCAACTTGAAGCGATGGGTGCGCCCGTGTTTTCCGTCGTTGCCGATCTGAGCACGACCGAGGGATTGGCACTGGTCACCGATGGGGTGCTGGCGCATTACGGACGCGCTGATGTGTTGGTGGCGAACACCGGTGGTCCGCCAACCGGTACGGCGATGGGACACGCGTGGCCAGCGTGGGAACAGGCGACGCACTTGCTGCTCCGAAGCGTTGTTGAACTCACGCGTGCGTTCGTGCCAGGCATGCGCGAGCGACACTGGGGTCGCGTGATCGCGATCACGTCGAAGGCCGTCAAGTATCCTGTCAACGCGCTGGTGTTGAGCAATAGTCTGCGCGCCGCGGTGACGGGTTATTTGCGCACACTGGCCACAGAGGTTGGCGTCGATGGTGTGACCGTTAACTCCGTGTTGCCAGGCCTTACCGATACCGAACGACTCGGTGATCTCGCGGCCGCAACCACGGCTCGCACCGGCGCCACGCGTGAAGCGATCTATGATGGATGGCGCGCCAGCATTCCCACCAAGCGACTCGGTCGCCCGGACGAACTGGCCGCGATGATTACGTTTCTTGCCTCGGATCGGGCCGGGTTTGTCAACGGACAAGCGATCTGTGTTGATGGTGGTGAAGTCGGCTCCCTTTTGTAGTTCCACTTTTTCAGGCGCTCGAATACATGGCTATTCCCGAGACACCCTGGGTCTGGAAGAACGGGGCATTCATTCCGTTCGCCGACGCGCATGTCCACATCCTGAGTCATGCAGTGCAGTTTGGCTCTGCAGCGTTTGAAGGGATTCGCTGCTACAGTACACCCAACGGGTCAGCGATTTTCCGGTTGCGTGAACATCTGCAGCGGTTGGTACACTCGTGCCATATCTATCGCACCGAGCTGCCGTACACGATTGACGACTTGGTGGAGGCCTGTCGCGCGGTCGTTGTCAAGAACGACGTCGCCGCGTGTTATATCCGCCCCATGGTGGTGCGCGGCCTCGGCGCCGTGAGTATGGTGCCGTTCGACAGCCCGATCGAAGTGTACGTGCCCTGCTGGCCGTGGGGATCGTATTGGTCGGAAGGGGCGCTCGCCGCTGGCGTGGATGCGTGCGTCTCGTCGTGGCATCGTATGGCACCAAACACGGTGCCGTCGCTGGCGAAAATCGCCGGGAACTATCTGAGCGGACAGCTCATCAAGATGGAAGCGCTGGCGAACGGCTACGCGGAAGGCATTGGCCTTGGGCCGGGCGGCATGGTGAGTGAAGGTGCCGGACAGAACATTTTTCTCGTGCAGAATGGTGCGCTCGTGACCACGCCACTTGACGGCACGTTGTTGAGCGGGATTACCCGGTCCAGCATTATCAGCATCGCACAACGCGAAGGTATCCCGGTGCTCGAAATGCCGATCCCGCGGGAAATGCTCTACACGGCCGACGAGATGTTCTTCACCGGGACCGCGGTGGAGATAACGCCGGTCCGGAGTGTGGATCGCATTCGCGTAGGGGCCGGCAAGCCTGGTCCCGTCACGCTCCAGGTGCAGAAGGCGTTCCTCGATATCGTACACGGGCGCGCCGACGACTCGTTCGGTTGGTTGACCGCGGTGCGTTGATGCGCTGCAGCGTGCGGCGTGATGTGGACGTCAGCCGAGTGGGTTGAGTGGCACTCACATCAACGATGTACACGTTCGACATCGCCCTGGCGAACGTGGACCGCAACGTGTACGAGGCACTCACGTTGCGCGTCGCGATGCATCCATCGGAGTCGAGCGAGTACTTTGTCGCGCGACTGCTGGCGTACTGTCTCGAGTATGCGGAGGGTATCGTGTTCTCCAAAGGCGTCTCTGACCCTGACGAGCCGACGATTGCCGTGCGCGATCTCACCGGCACGCTCAAAGTGTGGATCGAGATCGGTGCGCCTGATGCGGCGCGGCTGCACAAGGCGAGCAAAGCGGCGCCGCGCGTGGCCGTGTACACACATCGTGACCCCGCGCAACTGCAACGACAAGTGGCGGGCGAGCGCATTCACCGAGCCGAGGCGATTGAACTGTATGCGATTGATCGTGAACTTATTGCCGAACTAGTCGAGCGGTTTGACCGGCGCATGAAGTTCGCCCTCTCGTACAGTGACGGGACGATCTACCTCGAACACAACGGCACCACGCTCAGTGGCACCGTGGAACGACTGGTGCTGCAACCATGAGCGGGCACACGGAAGTCGCGGCGCCGCTGCTCGTGATTCGTGCGCACCCGTTCAACGCGGAAACGCCGTTTCATGCGCTGAGTGAACCAGTCACGCCGTCGCCGCATGTGTATGTGCGCAGCAACTTCAGCATGCCACAGCTTGACGCGTCGCACGTCATTAATGTGGGAGGTGCGGTGCAGTCGTCGTGCATGTTTGATATGCCGGCGCTACGCGCGTTACCACAGCGCATCATTGGCTGCACGATGGAGTGTGCCGGCAATGATCGCTTGACCATGCTGCCACTGCCTGCCGGCGAACCGTGGAGCAGTGGTGCGTTGAGCACGGCCGTTTGGAGTGGGCCGTCGTTGCGTGATGTGCTGCAGCGAGCGGATCTGGACGCGACGGCGTGTGAGGTACTCGTGACGGCGGCGGACGGCGGGCCACGCGACGATGCCGCGGAACGCGTCACCTTTGCACGATCGCTTCCGCTCGACGACTCGTTGCATGCCGACACGATACTCGCGCTGACGATGAACGGCACACCGCTCACGCGCGAGCACGGCGCGCCGGTGCGACTGGTCGTGCCGGGTTGGTACGGCATGGCCAATGTGAAGTGGGTTGCCCGTATCGACGTGCTCACGACGCCTTTCGACGGCTACTTCCAGTGTCAGCGTTACGTGTACGACGTGGCGAGCGCGATCACGCCGGTTACGCGCATGCGGGTCAAGTCGGTGATCACATCGCCGGCAGCGGACACCAGCAACGACCGACAGATCACGGCGCGTGGATGGGCGTGGTCGGGTGCGGGTGCCATACGACGCGTTGAGCTGGCGCTCGACGGTGGTGACGAATGGGTGTCGGCGCACGTTGGCACACCGGCGTCACGGTATGCCTGGACACCGTGGGAATATCCACTCAACGTCGCACATGGTGGACGCCACGCGTTGCGAAGTCGTGCCACTGACGTAACAGGAGCAACGCAGCCCGATATCATTGCATGGAACCGACTTGGCTACGGCAACAATGCTGTGCGTGCGGTGGTGTTCGACGTGGCCGACTAGCCGCGTATCGCGAGCGATGGCGGCGCGAGAAAATGCGGCGCCATCGATCACCGGCGGTCCGAAAGGTGCCACACGGATGAGTCTGTCGACCGCGTCGGGCGACACGAGAACGGCATCCGGACGTGCTACGACGTCGAGCGCGACCTGGTCAAACGTTCGGCGGACATGCCGGGAGCAAACGACATGGTTTTCGACGCGACCAGCCCGGCCAGTTTGGCGGCGCGAAATATTTCGACGTCACCGACATCCGTAACACCATTGGGGTGAATCACCCAGACGGCGGCAGCACCCAGCGTGGCGGCGACCCCCGGCAACGCCGCCAGGTGTCGCGACGTGCGCACTTCGAGCAGGACCATGTCGACAGTGGCATCTTTTGCGCTCACGATCTCGGCTCCCGCACTGCGCAATTCCAATCCGATCTGCGTGTCCGTAACGTCGCGCAGCGCCACTCGCATGCCACGCTGCACACCAAGTTTCTGCGCGCGGGTCCGTGGTGCTTCCTGCATTTTGTCTCGCCAGCGTTCGGCGGCGTCATCCAATTGCAGACGTACGGTTCCGCCACGATGTGTGATTGTCAGCGCACCTGCGCGTAGCGTCACGCGCTCGATATCCACGCGCGCCACGCGCACGCGTGCTTCACCGCGCACGATCAGCGCATCCCCTTCAAGCAACACCTTGGCGTCGACATCTTCGCGTCGCCCGTTGCTGTCCTCAACGCGAACGGCACATCGTGTTTCGAGCCCCATAACGTGGTGGGAGTTGTGTGTGGTCGTAATCTCGTGCCCGCGCGGTGTCGGCGAATGTCTACGCGGACGAATGGCTACTGCACGGCGGGCATCGGCAGCTTGTGATTGACGAGAAACACGCGGCGCGCGAACACCAGCGACTCTTTCACCGCAAGGTCGCGTCGCGTGATCTCCACGATGTCGCGGCTCGCCGTACAACGCCAGCTTTGTTGCCCCTGCGGCATGCTGCGACCAAACACTGTCGAGACAAACACGGCCACGTTTACGCCTCCCGCCGGGTCGCGCGCCGACGGATAGCGACACATCTCGACGCCGTCCGCACGCATTGCTGCACCGAGCGCCTGCGAGGCGCGATAACGGCTTGGCGATGCAATCGCTCGGCGGTGCGCCGCGAACGGTTCGGCCACCAAGTCCACGCCGCGTGATGTCCGTGTGTGCACACGAAACGCCGTCAGGTCGGCGGTGATGTGCCCAAGATTGGCGGCCGTGCCTTCGAGAAACACCAAGCGGTAGTACGCGACCTCGGCCATCGCCGTCGGCACGGTCGACGCGCCATACCAGATCCCCCGCTGTCGGCGGTCACCAAAGCGTGACCCAAACCGCAGTGGCGGATAGCGAAACGGTGTGGTGAGCAGGTAGTGCTGGCGACCGCCAGTGGTGTCCGGCGGTTTGGCGCTGTCAATCAGTTCTTCGAGGAGCGCCTGTTCGTCCAGCGTGTCGACCAGTTTGCGCGTCGACACCTGATGCTGTGATTCAACGACCCGCCATGCGGTGAGTCGGAGGGTGCGAATTTCAGAGGGTCCCGCGCACTGCGTCCAGATATCGGACGACATCGACCAGCCCCTCCACGCTCTTGATTCGCTCGGCCGGTACGCCACCGAGATGGACATTCTCGGCGTGCAGCCAGGTGCGCGCGGCAACGTCATCGCCGCCAACGAGGGTATCAAGACTGCGATAGGCGCGCAGAAAGAGCAGGGCGAGCTCGCCTTCTTTGCTCGCGGGCTCGACGCGCCGTTCCTGATGCAGTCGCGACACGGACGCTTCACTGGCGCCGAGGATGGCCGCGACATCACGTTGACGGAGGTCGAGACGGTCGGCGGCACGCAAAACCGCCTTGGTGACGACAGCCGCCGGGTCGGGGCGCGACTTGCACAGGGGCGACGACATTTGCATATCGGAAGAAAAGCATCAAATTCTTTCAAATGCAAGTACCATCCTCCTACACCCAACGGCCACTGATTCGTCTGGCCGCCCCATCCGACGCGGCCAGACTGGCGACGTTTCTCGAGCGAGCGTTTCGCGACACGTTCGCCGCGGACAACACACCAGCTGACATGGCCGCCTATTGCGCACACGCCTTTGGCGTCGACATCGAGACGCGACAGCTACACGACCCCTTGCGTCGTTGCCTGATCGCCGAGTGCGAGGGTGAGATGGCGGCGTGTGTCCAGCTCGCCATGGGTGCGCGAGCATTGAGCGTAACGGGTGCCGCACCGGTGGAGATTCAACGCTTTTATGTTGATCGGGCGGTTCACGGACAGGGACTAGCCCAGCAACTCATGGTGGCGTGTCTTGCTGACGCGCGGTCGCAGCACTGCGAGACGGTATGGCTTGGCGTCTGGGAGCGCAACGCGCGCGCGATTCGGTTTTATGAACGTTGTGGATTTCGCACCGTGGGCACACAACAATTCGTGCTGGGGAGTGATCTGCAACACGATCTGGTCATGGCGCGATCGCTGTCCAACGCATCGTCAGACATCGCGCCGTCACCCTCGACGTGACCTGCCCGAGCTGCTACGCTAGGTACCGCAGCAGTTTGGGGGCCATGACGTCAACCGCCGCCGGCGCGAACACATTGAAATGGTCGCCGGGTACAAACATCGTCTCCAGCTCTGGTATCCACGCGCCCCATCCGTAGTCGAGCGGAAGATCCGCCCCTTCGATTTCCCCGGACGACTTGATCAGCAAGGCGCTGCTCACGCCAGTTGTCGGGGCGTAGTCCACCACGAGCTGTTGGTGTAGTTCGTTGAGATAGAACGCACGGTCTTGCAAATCGGTCAGCGTGCCGTTTTTCCAGGCGACGCTGCACCGCGCAATTTTCTCCCGGCTGCGACGTTCATGCAGTCGTCGCGAGGCGAATCGACCGATCACTTTGCTGCAGCGTACCAGCACCGACTCCCGGTGATAACGGTTCCACGCGACGCTGAGGCGCTTTGCCAGGCCATGGCGTGTATGCTCCGTCGCCACCGGATTGGCGGCGTCGAAGATGAGCAGCTTGGTCTCACAATGCATGGTCTGCAGACGGCTCGCGATTTCAAACGCTACAATGCCACCAAACGAATAGCCGCCAATGTGATATGGACCATCAGGCTGCGCCGATCGAATCATCTGCAGATAGCCGTTCACGAGCGCGTCAAAGTCGGTGACATCAAGTTCGCGACGATTGAGCGACGGTGATTCAATCGCATAGATTGGGCAGTCGAGCGCGCCGAGCCTGGGTACCAGCGAGCGATAGAACAGGATGCCGCCATCGCCACCGTGGATGAGAAAGAGCGGTGGTTGGCTGCCTTCCTTGCGAAGGACGGCGAGAAAGCCTTTTGGCGAGGTCGAGACTTGCGCGATGGCGACAGGTGTGCCCGCAGCTGCCGTGGACTCGACGGGCGCCGACTTCCGGTCGATCTCCGCCGCGAGCGTACGTATCGTTGGGTGCTCGAAGAGTACGGCGAGCGGGCTGACGAATGCGAATTCTGTCTCGAGTCGGCTGAACAGCCGAAGGCCAAGCAACGAGTGTCCGCCAAGGGCAAAGAATGTGTCATTGACGCCGAGGTGATTGCGTCCGAGCAGTTCGCTCCAGATGCGATGCAACGCCTTCTCCGTGTCAGTGACGGGCGGCAGGTACGTATCGTTCGGCACGGCGACTGACGTGCCACTCTGAAGCTGAGTGAGTAACGCACGCGCGTCCACCTTGCCGTTCGACGACAGTGGGAAGTCCGCGACAAACTGAATCGCCGACGGGTGCATGTGTTTCGGCAGTGTGCGCTGCACGCGCTCGGCGACTGCTGCTGACACGTTCGCATCGCCTGTGCAGAACGCGACCAACGACTTGCCAAAGGCGTCATCTCCCTGCACGACGACGCGACAACCGGTAACGCCGGCTTGTGCCTGCATGACGGATTCAATCTCGCCGAGTTCGATCCGAAACCCGCGGACCTTGACCTGTCGATCAATACGTCCAAGGAATTCGATCGAGCCGTCGGGGAGTGCACGGCATCGATCGCCCGTGCGATAGAGCGTTGACGACGTGGGATTGCGCAGCGGATTAGCAACAAACGCGGCCGTCGTCAGCTCCGGACGATTGAGATAGCCAAGAGCGAGTCCTGCGCCACCGGTGTACAGTTCTCCGGCGATGCCGACAGGGAGTGGACGTTGCCGTTCGTCCAGCATGTATACCGTTGTGCCGGCGACGGGTTTTCCGATCGGAATCGATGCGCGACGAAGATCAGCCCGCGTGATGGTATGGACTGTCGTGAATGTTGTATTCTCGGTGGGGCCGTAACCGTTGCACAGACGCGTGTTCGGCAACAGATCGAGCGCCATCTCCACATGCCGCGGACTCAGCACGTCGCCGCCAGCAAGCAGCACGCGCAAGCGCGCGAGCGACTCAGAACGCTCGTCGATCATCGTCTGAAAGAGCCCCGACGTGAGCCACAACATGCTTACGTTGTAACGCTGCAGACAATCGGCGATCTCGTGAATGGTGAGCATCCCGCGCACTGGAATCGCGAGACATGCGCCATTGAGGAGTGCGCCCCAAATCTCGAGCGTCGAGGCATCGAACGAGAGTGGTGCCGCGAGGAGGAACACGTCACTCTCTGCGATGTCAATGCAGCCTGGATTCCGCACGAGGCGGGCGATTCCGCGATGTGGAATCATCACGCCTTTGGGCCGTCCGGTGGAGCCCGACGTGAACATCACATACGCCAGGGTCTCGGGTGTGATCGCGATGCGCGGCGCCTGGACTGCCTTGTCGGGATCGAGATGCTGCACGAGCCGCTGCAACGCATCTTCGTCAAGGATGAATGAAGGGTTCGTGTCCTCACGCAACGTCCGCCGATGTTCCTCGGGGTAGCCGGGATCGATGGGGACGTACGCCGCGCCGCACTTGAGAATCGCCAGGATAGCGATCACCAGCTCGGCGGATCGCTCAACTTCCAGCATCACGCGCGAGCCGGGCGTGACGCCCGCGCTGATCAAGCGCTGACTGACCGCGTTGGCGAGGCGATTCACTGTGTCATACGAGTACTGCCCACCGTCCCAGCGCAGGGCGATGCGCGTTGGTGTGCGGCGCACCTGTTCGTCAAACAACGACACGACGTCATACGTCGCACCGATCGGTTGCGGTGCATCGATGAGCGCGAGTGGTAGGTCCGCCAATGCGGTGGAGCCTGGTGTGCGCACGACGGCTGACAGCCACTCGATCATCAACGTGAGCCAGCCATCGACGCGTTCCGCACTGAACTTGCTCGCGCGGAAGTTCGCCAACAGCGAGAACTGTCCGTGGTCTTCGGTGGCGTAGAGACTGAGATCGAACGTTGAATAGCGCTTGGCGTTCACCTGCAAACTCACGCGAATCCCCTCCGCCTCCCACGCAGGCGATGTGGTTTCGAGCGTGAACGTTGCGGCGACGGTTTCCAGACGTTGGCCATCAGGCAGGCCGCGCAAGATACGTGTGAGGGTGGTCTGCTGATGATCGAGCGAGTCAAGAATCAGCGCACGATTGTCGGCGAGGTACTCACTGATCGTCATGCCAACAGGTGCATGGCAGGGCAGTGGTAAAAAGTGTACGCCATGACCACACAGGCCAGGTAACCCAGACGACGCCTGACTGGCGACGGGCGTGCCGAGGCAGAACGACGATTGCCCGGACACGCGATGGAGCACGTCCCGGTATGCGGCAAAAAAGAGCGTGTATGGCGTGATTCGCGCTTCCTTGCAGAACGCCAGGACGGCGCGCGCTACGTCACTCGGCAGCAAGCGTGTCGTGGCACGGCACTCAAACGCGTCAACTTCGTCACGCACGTCCGCGGGCAAGCGCAACGTTGGTGGCAATGATGCCAGTCGGCTCACCCAATAGTCGCTGTCTTCGGCACGTGTCTGCGCGACGTCGGGGAGTCGCTGTTGTTCGACAAACTCGCGAAACGGCGTGACCGCGGGCAGGTCACCCGCGACACCGATGGCGCGACGATAGTGTGCGAGCAAGTCGTCGTAGATGACACCAAATGACCAGCCATCACACACGGCATGGTGACTGACGATGAGCAACTCGTGCACGCGCTCACTCACTTGCAGTAGGGAGAAGCGAACGAGCGGCCCGTTGTGCAGCTGAAACAGCGTGGCTATGGCGCCGTCGCGGTAGCGCGCAACTTCTTCCGGCGAGACGCCGCGCAGGTCTACGTCGGTGCGGCGGATGTCGACATTGTGCAGGGGCACGAACCGCTGTGCACTCCCGTCGCGTTCGAACACCGCGCGCAACGACTCATGTCGGCCCACCACGGCGCGTATCGCCGAGTCGAGGGCAGCGCGATCGAGGGGCCCGTCGAACTTGATCGAGATGGACTCATTGAACGACCGTGAGTAGTCGTCACCCATCGCCGAGGTGACGAGTAGCTCCTCCTGCTCCGGCGTGATCGGTGCGCTGTCACCATCGTCACCGCCGGGGAAAAAGCCACCGCTCTGCAGGGCGCGAATGCTCTCCTGAAACGCGTCGATGATGGCCGTGACGTCGTCATCGGTGTGCGCGATCGAGAGGAAGCTCGGGCGCGTCTCCCAGAGGTGCATACCGCGCAAGCGCATGTGATAGAAAAACAGTGACGCGTACTTGAGTCCTGGTGCAAAGTTGATCATGAACATCGAACTGAACCGCGTGACTTTGACTGGCACACCAGCGGCATCGGCAAACGCGTTCATCGCACTCACCATCTGCTCGGTGCGGCGGTCCAGATTCTCCTGCAGCGAACCACCACGGATTTTGAGCTCGGTGAGCACGGCCCGCGCGGCAGCTAGCGCGAGCGGGTGACGCACGAACGTACCGGCGAAGAACGTCACGCTCGCTTCGGGGCCGGAATCGTCTCCGTAGTTCCACGCGCCTCCATCAAGCGCATCCATGTATTTCTTGCGACCGGCGAGCGCGCCAATCGGCATACCGCCGCCCATCACCTTGCCGTACGTCACCAAGTCCGCATCAATACCGAACACCGCTTGTGCGCCGCGAGGGTGGCAGCGGAAACCGGTCACCACTTCGTCGAAGACAAGCGCGATATCATGCTCGGCGGTGAGCGCGCGCAACGCTGTCAGGAATTCGCGCGGCTGCAGATCGGGACGGCGACTCTGCACCGGCTCCACCAGCACGGCGGCGAGGTCGTGTGCATACTTCTTGATGAACACGAGCGACTCGGGATTGCCGTAGTCGAGAATCAGAACGTTCGCCAGCGAGTCGTCGGTGATACCCGGCGCGATCGGCGCCGTGACGAGCTCACCGTTCTTGACCACCGGTCGTCCGAGCACTTCATCGAAGATGCCGTGATACGAGCCCTGAAACACCGCAATCTTGTCGCGTTGACTGACTGTGCGGGCAACACGGATCGCTGCCGTCACGGCTTCTGACCCGGTATCGCAGAACGTCGCGCGATCTTTGCCCGACACTTCACACAGCATTGCCGCCACTTCGCCGGCGAGCGGTGACGACGGACCAATTTCAAAGCCGCTCTGCAGTTGTTCGGCAACCGCACTTACCACAAAGTCAGGGCGATGACCGAAGAATCCGAGTCCAAAACCGTGTGTGACGTCAATCCAGCGATTGCCATCGAGATCCCACAGGTACGCGCCTTGCGATCGTGTGGACACGACCGGATACGCCATCTCTTTCCAGAGTTTGTTAAATCCCGCAGCGGCGCGTGGGTCGGCGAGCGTCGCGCGGTGTTGCTGGATGTGCGCCTTAGATTGCGACGTGCGCGCGGTGTACGCGCGAATCAACTCGTCGAGGTGCGCCTGTTGTCTGCTGGTGAGCGCGTGCGTGGACGCGGCGCCCGCGGCAACATTGCGGAACGGGCCGAAGGACATCGGTGTCTGACCGCCGCGATGCAATTGTCCGGCGTCGTATCCTGACGGCGTATCTGCCGCACTTGTCGCTCTTGGTGCGGCGATGGCGCGCGGTGCGCCGGGCAACAACTGCAACAACGTCGCTTCCAGTCGCGCCACGCGATCTTCCAGCGTACCATCGCGCACCGGTGCCGACACCGCGACCGGAGCTACGGCTGTTGGCGCAGGCTGAAAGCGCGATGCGTCGAGTGTCGCGTCGAGAAACGTGGCCAGCGCATTCACCGAATCATGTTCGTCCATCAAATGTTTGAACGTGATGCGTGTGCCGAAATGCCGAGTGAGCGTGACGGCCGCCTGCCCAATGAGCAGCGAGTCGAGACCCAGATCGAGAAACGACGTGTTTTCGGCGACTTCGTCGAAACCCGTGAGCCGCTGTATCTGCTCGCGCAGTTCCAACACTAGATTGTCGCGACGTGAACCCGCGGGCGTAGGCGCAGGCGCGCCCGGTGAAGGCGAAGGAGTTGGAGTCACAACGATTGTCTCGGTTCGCACAACCGGAGCGAGCTCCAGCTGTCGCGCGGCGAGTGGAAGCGTGAGCGTGACAGCGTTCGGCCAGTAGCGCTTGCGTTGAAACGGATACGTAGGCAGCGAGATGCGTCGACGAACTTCTGCACCATAGTAGACGTTCCAGTCAATGCGCCCGCCAGCGGCCCACAGCGCGCCGACCGACGCGAGGAACGGCTGCGAGTCGGCATCTGACGGTAGGGACGTGAGCAGGGGATAGTCGTGCGCATCTTCAATGGACTGACGGGCGAAGGTCACGCAACTGCGCCCCGGTCCCACTTCGAGCAGCGCATAGGTGCGGTCCGCGGCAAGGCAGCGCACACCATCGGCGAATCGTACCGTACTGCGCACGTGTCCGGCCCAGTAATCGGCCGATTCCACCATCGCAGCGGTCACCCAGGTGCCGGTTACATTGGAGACGAACCGCGTGGTTGGCGCAGCGAACGTCACCTTTGCGACTTCATCGCGGAACGGCGCGATCACCGGGTCCATCATCACCGAATGGAATGCATGCGATGTGCGCAGTTCGCGATGTGGTACGTTGGCGATGCTGAGTTGTTCGGCGAGCGCCGCAATAGTCGCCGATGCGCCCGCGACGACGGTCATCACGGGTGAATTCACGGCCGCGATCTCAACGCCGTCCGGCAACAGCGCACGCACCTCGTGCTCCGACAGTCGGATGGAGAGCATTGAGCCGCCGGGTAACGCATTCACCAATCGACCACGCGTGGCAATCAGCCGCAGCGCATCGTCGAGTGTCAGCGAACCCGCGAGAAACGCCGCGCTGTACTCGCCAACACTGTGCCCGATCATCGCTGCCGGTGACACGCCATGCTTCGCCCACAGCTGCGAGAGCGCATACGACATGACAAACAACGCGGGCTGCGTGAATCGCGTTTGGTTGAGCAACAGTTCCGCCGCCGCGTCATCATCACACATGAGTGGGCGAACGTCATGCGCGATGAGCGGCAGCAGAATATCTGCGCACCGATCGATCGCCGTGCGGAACACCGGCTCGGAGTCGTAGAGCTGATGTCCCATGCCCGCAAACTGCGCGCCCTGCCCGGGGAACAAGAATGCCACGGGCAACTCGGTGACCGCCGACTCGCGCTGCTCGCCGTCGCCAGTGCGAAGCTTCGCCGTCGCCTCTTCTATAGATGCGGCCACCATCGCAAACCGATGCGAGAACAATTCGCGGCCGGTCGCCAGCGTGTAGGCCACGTCCGCGAGTGTGACGTCGGGGTGCTGTTCGAGGAATGACGCAAGCTCCTCGCGTTTGGTGGAGAGCGCCTGCGCAGACTTTGCCGACAGCACGATCAGCTCGTGCCGTCGCGCTGACGGTGTTGACGCAGCAGCGAGCGGCGCCTCTTCGAGTACGACGTGCGCGTTTGTCCCACCGACGCCAAACGAACTCACACCGGCACGACGTGGCGCGGATGCGTCGCGCGTCCACGTTTCGTTCCTGGCAATCACGCGAAACGGCGAACTCTCAATACGAAGCGCCGGATGCGGCCGCTGAAAGTGCAGGGTGGCCGGGATGACGCCGTCGCGCAACGCGAGCGTCGCCTTGATGAGCCCAGCCATGCCGGCGGCAGCGTCGAGATGTCCAAGGTTGGACTTGACGGAGCCAAGGCCGCAAAACTGTGTGCGTTGTGAGTGCTCGCGATACGCGGTCGCGAGTGCCTGAAATTCGATCGGATCGCCGAGCGACGTCGCCGTGCCGTGCGCCTCCACGTAGCCAATGCTGTCTGGCGATACGCCCGCCTGCTCGCACGCTTCACGAATCGCACCGGCTTGGCCCACAACGCTCGGCGCAGTAAAACTGACCTTGTCAGAGCCGTCGTTGTTGAGCCCTACCCCTCGCACCACGGCGTGAATCGTGTCGCCGTCCTCAATTGCGCGGTCGAGTGGCTTGAGGATTACCGCGCCGATACCGTTGCTGAATACGGTGCCTGCAGCACTGGCATCAAACGGTCGACAATGCCCGTCTGGTGAGGTGATGCCGCCCTCTTCATAGTAGTAACCGCGGTTCTGTGGAAACGTGATCGACACCGCGCCGGCGATGGCCATCTCGCAGCGTCCTTCGCGCAACGCATAGATCGCTTCGGCAACGGCCACGAGCGACGTGGAGCAGGCGGTGTAGATGTTGAGCGCAGGGCCAACGAGATTGAGCTTGTACGCCGTTCGCGTGGCGAGGTAGTCTTTCTCGTTCCCCATCATCACGATGAGATCGCCGAGCCGTGACCGCAGCGCGTCGTCGGCCTGCACGTACTGTTCGTAGAACGAGTTGTTGCTCATGCCCGCGAACACACCCACACGCCCGTTCACGCGCGACGGCGCGTACCCCGCGTCTTCAAGCGCAGACCACGCCGTTTCGAGGAACAGCCGCTGCTGCGGATCGGTCGCCGTCGCTTCCATGGGCGACATGCCAAAAAATGCGGCGTCGAACTGATCGGGATCGGACAGTTGCCCGCGACGCTGCACGTAGTGCCCAGCCGCACGCATCGCCTCAGGCTTGAGACCCTGCGCGCGTAAGTCGTCGTCCGAGAAATCGACAATCGACTCGACGTTGCCGAGCAGGTTGCGCCAGAACTCGCCAACGTTGTCCGCGCCAGGAAAGCGTCCGCTCATTCCGACAATAGCGATGTCGCGCGAGGCCGTTTGCGGACGACTTGTCGCGACAATGTGGCGCGTGGATGCTGTCTCGTCACTGGGCGCAATGGCGGCGGCGAGCGTGCGAATTGTGGGATTGCTGAACACATCAACCACCGACAACTCTTCGTTCAGTTCACGGCACAGCAGCGCGTGCACCTGAATGAGCAACAACGAGTGACCGCCGAGGTCGAAGAAGTTTTCGTCAATGCCAACATCGTTGATGCCAAAGGCGCGCTCCCACACCGCGGCGATACGCTTGTGCAGCGGCGTCACCGGCGGATGACGTTCGGCACTCCGCGACGCATGATGACGTGCGCTGGCGGCGATTTGTGGCAGTGCGATGCATTCGCGGCACGCGTCGATCGACAGCGCAGGAGAGTCAGCCACGCGTTGTAGTACTGCGCACAAGGCTTCGAGAATACGCGTCGCGTGCGTGTCGTCAAAGAATCCACTCTGGCACACGAGATCCAGGCGCAGCGACGTGCTTGTCGGCGTGACGACCAGCGTCAGCGGATAGTTGGTGCGCACCTGCGCGCAAAAATCGCGCACGGCCACGGTGTCCGACCACTGCATCACACTCGCGTCGACACTGTAGTTCTGAAACACGACCAGCGATTCAAACAAATGAGACCGCAGTGGTACCGCACTGAGCTGATGAATTTCGCGCAGTGGCAGATGCTGGTGTTCCGCGAGCTCGACCGCCTGTGCTTGCAGCGACGCAGCGAGCGACGCAAACGTGGCGTGCGACTCAAGCTGTGCGCGTACCGGCAGATTGTTTACGAACGCACCAACGATGGTCTCGACACCCGGCAACTCGGCTGGCCGCCCGGAGAACGCTGCGCCGAACACGACGTCATCGCGGCCGGCCTGCTGTCCGAGCAGGATTGCCCATGCACTCTGTATGAGTGCGTTGACCGTACATCGGAGCTGACGCGCGAATGCCAGGAGCTGCTCGTTGGTTTCGGCGCTCAAGGTCGCCGAATGCTCGTGGAACGTTGCTGCACCACGCGGTTGCGCTGACACCGGTGTGGCGTCGGAAACGCCGAGCAAATGCTGTGTCCAGAACTGTCGCGACGCGCGCAAGTCGAGGTGGCGGTACCACTGCAGGTAGTCGCGGATCGACGTGCCGCGCTTGAGCGCAACCGGCTGCCCATTCACGAGTGCGCGATACGCGGCGGACACCTGCGCGAGCACGATCGGCCACGACCAGCCGTCAATCTGCAGATGATGGTGCGTCCAGATGAGTCGTGCGTTTGCGTCTGGCATCTCGACGAGCGTCAGCCGCATGAGAGGCGCATCGTCGATACGCAAACCAGCGACGCGATCAGTCCGCAGGATCGTGTCAAACTCAGCCGCGTCAGCCGCGTACATCACCTGCAGCGGAACGGGGCAGTGCGAGCGGACGATCTGCACCGCTTCTTTCAGCCCCGCACCAACAAACGACGTGCGAAGTGCCGCGTGCAGGTGTACGGCGTACTCCCATGCGTCGCGCAGCGCCGTCGGATCGACGACACCGGTGAGCGTCCAGTGCCACTGGTCGATGCCTGAACCAGGTCGCGCCGTTTCGAGCGTGTAGTACAGTTGCTGCAATGCGGTGAGCGGCAGCACGTCGTCAACGTCGGGGCCGAGCGTGTTGACATCACGATCGCGGAGAGATGCGAGCGGAAAATCAGCGGCAATCCAGGCGTCGGTTGTGTGGTCATCGTGCACCAACTGCGTTAGCGTCGCGACGCACTCGCGAGCCATCGCCTCCACCGTCGCGCGCGGAATCGCAGCGAACGTCCACGTGAATTCGAGACAGCCGTCCTTGATCCAGCTATTGATCTCCAGCAGATGTGACCGCGACGATGCGGCGTCATACCACGAACCAGAGTTTTCGCTGGCAAACGAGAACAGCGCGCTCTCGCTTGTCACCTGATCGAAGCGGCCGAGGAAATTGAACAGCACATCGCGCCCGGGATCATCCAGTTGCAGCAGACCAAACGCGAATCCGCGGTCGGGTACAGCACGCATCGCGCGCTTTGTCGCCGCGATGAGTTGTGGCATCGACGCGCCTTCTGCTACCTGCAGCGCCAGCGGGTAGATCGTCGTGAACCAACCGACGGTGCGCGACAAGTCAAATGCCGCCGAGTCGCGTCGACCGTGTCCTTCAAGATCGATCGCTATGTCGTGGTGGCCAGTGACTGTGGCGATGGCACCCGCGACGCTCGCGACCAGCACCTCCTCAAGCTGCGCGCGCAGACTCGGCAGGCAATCATTCGTCAACCGGTCTGTTTCTAAGGCAGTAAGACGCACGGTGATCGATTCTGTCTCGCCAGCCGTCGTAACAACTGTCGCTGCGCGAGGCAGCAAGCGGAACGGCTTCGCCTGCTGTTCCCAATAGCTTCGCTGCGACTGGATGGCGCTGTCGGAGGCCAGTGATACCAAGTGATGCGCCCAGTTCACAAACGGCGTCACTTCCGGCTCGACCCGTTTCCCGAAATAGAGCGCCTCAAGATCTTCCAGCAGAATGCGCCACGACACACCATCCACCGCGAGATGATGAATGGCGAGGAACAACTGTGACGGCCTGGTTTGGGTTGCGTGATCGAAGTACACGGCAGACACCATCTGCCCATCGTCGATGTTGAGCACCCGCAGTGCCGCGAGGCAATGATCTCGCAGCTCGGCGTCGTTGACCGCACCTTCGACACGCCAGAATGCGATGCGCGATGACTCCTGCACCTCCTGCATCCCGCCACGTACTGCCGTGCGCAGTGCCGCATGGTGTTGCACCAGGCCGGCAAGAGCGCGCTGCAGTCTCGGGACGTCCAGCGGTTCGCCCAAGTTGAAGAGAAACGCTTGGGTCCAATGATGCGGATTGGGCAGCTCATGCGCAAAGAACCATCGCTGCATCGGCGTTAGCGGTGCTGGTCCGGCGATGAGGTCGCGGCGCACGACTGCCTGTTCCACACGCGTACCTGCCGCGGCGGCGAGTTGCTGAATGGTCTGATGCGTAAACAGGTCACGTGGTGTGAGCATCACGCCCGCGCGTCGCGCCTGCGAAACGATCTGAATACTCAAGATCGAGTCGCCGCCGAGTTCGAAGTAGTTCTCGTCGCGCCCAACCTGTGGCAGTTTCAGTACGCGCGCCCAAATACTGCTCAGCAAGACTTCTGTATCGCCTTGCGGTGGCTGCACCTCGGTCACGCGCTGTGCGCGCACCTCGTCGGGTTTCGGCAGCGCCTTGCGGTCGATCTTGCCATTGTTGGTGAGTGGAAAGCGATCGACATACACCATCGCTGATGGAATCATGTACGGCGGCAACAGTTCGCCGGCAAACGCGCGCAGTGTGGACACCGTGCCAGCGTGTTGATCGCCCACGAGGTAGGCGACGATGCGCTTGTCCGTTCCGGTGCCATCCACCGTAACGAACGCTTCGCGCACGGCCGCGTGTCGCGTGAGTACCGACTGGATTTCGCCAAGTTCAATGCGAAAGCCGCGAATTTTCACCTGATCGTCGGAGCGGCCCAGGTATTCGAGATCATCGCCGGGGAGAAAGCGCGCCACGTCACCGGTGCGATACAGGGTGCCTTGTGGGCGTGACGGATGCGGCAGAAAACGCGCCGCCGTGAGTTCCGGGCGATTGAGATACCCCGCCGTGACACCCGCGCCGCCAACATAAATCTCGCCCGGCACGCCGAGTGGCACGGGATGGCCCCGCGGATCGAGCAGATGAATTTCTAGATCGGGGATTTGTTTGCCGATGACGCTCCCTAGCGCGAGGTCATCTTTCCCGACCGGTCGATACGTGACATGCACCGTCGTCTCGGTGATGCCGTACATGTTGATCAACTGCGGCGTTGTGTCACCGTGACGATCAAACCACGGGCGCAAACTTTCCAGTTCGAGCGCTTCGCCGCCAAAGATCACGTAGCGCAACGCGAGTGCGTCACGCGACGCGCCCAGCCGAGATTCCGCCGCAATGAGCTGACGGAATGCCGACGGTGTTTGGTTGAGCACCGTGACTCGCTCACGCACGAGGAGCGCGAAGAAATCGTCAGGCGACCGTGTGGTGTCATACGGCACCACCACCACGCGTCCACCGTACAACAATGCCCCCCAGATCTCCCAGACGGAGAAGTCGAAGGCGAACGAATGGAACAGCGTCCAGACGTCCGTCTCGTTGAAGTGGTAGTACGGCTCGGTCGCCGTCATCAAGCGGGCAACGTTGCGATGCGTGACGCGACACCCTTTGGGCGTGCCCGTCGAACCCGACGTGAAGATGACGTACGCCAGGTCATCGGGATCGCCATCCACATCGGGGTCGCCGTGCGACAACGTCTCGTCCAGCGCAATCGATTCGAAGGTGACGATCGCGGCCTGTGTGTCGGGCAGACGCGCCACCAGATGCGCTTGCGTCAACAACACCGTCGCCGCCGAATCCTTAAGCATCCAGCGTAAACGATCCGCCGGATACGCAAGATCAATTGGTACGTACGCTGCGCCGGCTTTGAGTACGGCCAGGATACCGATCACCGTCTCGGCCGAACGCTCCACACACATGCCTACCAGGTCGCCTCGACGTACACCTTGCGTCGTGATCAACGCGTGTGCGACACGATTGGCCGCTGCGTTGAGTTGTGCGTACGTCCAGCTTTCTGTATTGAACGACAGCGCAACTCGATCTGGTGTACTCGTGACTTGCGCGGCAAACCATTGCGTGATGGTGCCCGGAATTGCAAACGACACCGGCGTCGCCCACGTCGCGTGCAGTTCCCGCAGCTCGTTGGCTGTCACCAAGCGAAAGTCACGAAGCAATGCCGCAGGCTGCGCCGCGAACTGCCCGAGCAAACAACGGAGATGCCCCAGCATGCGCTGAATCGTCGCGACGCTGAACTGCTGCTGTTCAAATTCAATTTTAAGACGCAGCTGGTGGCCGTGATACGCGGCGACGGTAATCGGAAAGTTCGTCTTCTCGTACAGCTCGACGCGTCGGTGCGTCCAGTCGCCCCCGCGAGCGCGCATCAACTCATCGAGGTCAAAATTCTCGAACACCAGAATGCTCTGAAAGAGCGACTGCCCTTTCTCGACATCACTCCACGCTTGCACTCGACTGAGTGGCGTGTGCTCGTGCTCACGCATGTCGACCCACTGCTGGCGCAGTTCGCGCAGCAACGGCTCCAGTGACGTGTCGGGATCGACGTGCGCGCGCACCGGCAGCGTGTTAATGAACAGACCAATCGCGTCTTCAACGCCCGGCAGTGAGCTCTTGCGACATGCGCGTGTTCCGCCAAACACGACGTCTGCTTCCGACGCATACCGCGAGAGCAACAGCGCCCATGCCGCTTGCACCACGGTGTGTAGCGTGACGCCGGTGGAGGCGGCGAGCACTTCGAGTGCGCGTGTGTCCGTTGCTGACAGCGTGATCTCTTCTTGCAACGACAACGGATCACGTCCGCAGTCGGGCAAGCCATCAACCATCAGTGGCGTTGGCGCCGAGAATCCTTTGAGCAGGTTCTGCCAGTACGACTGCGACTGCGCGGCGAAATCACGTGCAGCCGTCCATTCCGCGAACTCGCGAAACGCGACCCGCGACACGGGCAGCGCTATCGCGCGTCCTTGCGCGTATGCGGCGTACAGGTCGAACAGATCATCAAGCAGAATCGGGAAGCACCGTCCGTCGACGATCGCGTGATGCAGCGTAAGCAGCAGGCGTGCATCGTCATCGGCGTACTGCACCACGGTCGCGCGTATCAGCGGAGCCGTGCCGAGGTCCAGCGCCTCACGACGATCGCTCCGCAGTCGCGTCGCGAAATCGCTGGTGCGCTCTTCGGTGGCGATCATGCGACCATCAACGAAACGCACCGTTGGCACCGCATCGCGCACGATCTGTTGGTACGGCTCGCCGGCGGTATCCCAGACGAAGCGCGTACGCAACACCGGATGCCATTCGAACAGCGTCGTCAGTGCGCTCGTGAAGGCGTCGTGATCAATCGACTCGATCGTCTGGCAGACGATCTGTTCGAGATCAACACCTGCGTCACCATGGCCGCGCAGCTGATGAAACAACATGCCGCTCTGGAGCGACGTGAGCGGGTAGCGCTCTAGGCAGCCGTCGGAGGTAACGGCCCCTCGGCCCATCGTCGGGCCGCTGTCTTCCATCTCGTGAACCATGTTTTGGAACAATACGTCAGAACCGAGGCCTGTCGACGTGTTGGCGCGGTGATTGCCCATGAACTTAGCCCTTCATTATACACGCACCGGAAGACCGCGACTGCCTGCGGGTTTGCAGGCGAACTGTGCCTTGTCATGACGACCCAATCATTGAGAAGAGCACAAGGCCTGTCGCACGGCTTTTGCGGACCGCGATCGTCCATCCGATCATCCAGATGATGATGCGCAACGATTCCGTGCCGGTGGTGTGACGGTCACACGGGATTTCTGAAATAGTTCGTGCCCGCACGCTGATGGTCCATCGTCGAACTCCACGAACCGGACCGCGCCGGCGTTCAAAAGGGTCCACCTGCGTCGTTTCGGTGACGCACTTCCTGGCCCGCCTCGGCATACTCGGCCTATGTTCGCTTGCAGCCGACGCCGAGCCGAGGGTACGATATGGCCATGCCACGCCTGGACACCGCTTGGACCGTCGAGCGACTTAATCAGCTCCCCGATGACGGGAACCGGTACGAGATTATCGATGGGGTGTTGTTTGTGACTCCCTCGCCAACAGATGTCCATCAGCGCGCGGTTCTCGAACTATGGTATTTGCTGAGACCGTATGCGAAAGTGTTGGGGTTGGATTTGTTGGCTGCGCCGCTCGCCGTGAATTTCTCAGAAAGCACGGAAGTGCAGCCCGACGTACTTGCGAAGCCGCGCCCAATCGACGGTCGCGTGGCGGCAAAATTTGCGGATGGTCATCACATCCTGCTCGCCGTCGAGGTACTCTCGCCGAGCACCAGACGCACTGACCGCACGACTAAGCGAGAGCTCTATCAGAGTGAGCAGGTTCCGGAATACTGGATCGTCAACACGGACAATCGTACGGTCTCGCGCTCGCGCCCGGACATCACCGAACCGGAGGTGCTCACCACCACAATGCAGTGGCAACCGCTTTCGTCGCACGATGCACTCACGATCGATCTCGTCGCCTACTTCCGCAACGTGTTTTGGGAGTAAGCCGCATCCCAGCGGGCTCGCATCTCCGCGCCTCCGCGCCTCCGCGTGAACGTCTCCGCGTGAACGTCTCCGCGTGACCCCCTCCGCGTGACCCCCTCCGCGTCTCAGCGCATCTACCGCCGCGTCGTATTAATGACAATCGCCCCGCACCGATCCGGCCGCATCGACAGCCCCGTCAGTTGTACCGTCTGCGGGTACACCTCAACACTCCGAAACGTGAGCGGGTCAAGCCCGGCGACGCCCTCGTTGTCAATCGGGGTGTTGTCCAGATAGAACTGTAGCTGACATTGCTGCCCTTCCACATTCATGATCCCAATGCCGGCGCGCGTGCTCGTGGCAACGATCTCCCCTTGTCCACGTTTCACGCTCATTCCCGGAATGCCAAACAGCAGTTCGGCCACTGAGTACGGTCGCATCTGCAAAATCTGGTCGCGCGTAAACAGGCGTCCGGAGCCAACACGCATTTGCATGAGTCGCTCGGCAACCATGTTGGCGTCACTCGTCGCCCCGTTGGTGCGCGCGCGCACTTCCACAACAGACAGGGTGCGCGGAAAGCGGCGCAGCAGGAGTGACAGCGTGTCGTTGGAGTTACTGCCCACCAGCACTTCGCGCACATAGGGGACGAAGCCGACCTCACGGGCCACAACCACGCGCGGGCCCACCGGCGGATTCGGGAAACGCCAGACGCCGCGCGCATCGGTTCGGGTGGAGCGGTCGGTACCGGCGAGATACACCTCGATCGCCGGCATTGGCCGTCCCACCACGTCAACTACCGTGCCGACGAGCGCATCACCCCGCGGCGCCGGCTTTGCCGCCACGGCTTGCGCGCCGACCGGCGAGGCGGGAATAACCATCAGGAGCACAGTGGCGAGGCGGCGCATCGCCGCGAAGGAATCGCGCATGAGGTAAAGTGCGGCGGGCGCCGGGCGCATGCCAGCGGTGTGACTCCTCGCCTTGGTCGTGCGGTTGTGGCAGCATAGCGACGCGTCCGTGATCCGGTCATGGCCTTGTCGCAACGCTCGGCTCCGGCGGCTCGTATGCAACATTAAACAAACGTTAGGCGAGTTCGCTCGTGCGGCGCTAGCGTTAGCTGAGCGCTAGCTGGGACACCAGACCATGTTCGCTCGCGTCAACTCATTGCAGTGCTGCGCCCCGCTCCCCCGGTGTGACGCACGCGACGATCCCTCAACGCAGAACTTCCGCATGCCCCTTCCATCGCGTTCTCGCGCAGGTCGTCGGATTCGGCGACCGGTCCTCGCCGCCCTCGGCATCCTGGCGACAACCCTGTCCTTGTCGGAGCTGCTTCAAGCGCAGGCCGCCACGCCTACGGTGCCCTCCGGACGGCGGGCCCGCATCACCGGGATCGTGACCGACCTCAACTCCAAATTGCCGATCCCATCGGCCAACGTGTTCCTGGTGGGCACGCCAATCACGGCGACCACGGGTGCGGACGGGAGGTACGTGATCACGAGCGCACCGGTAGGCGTCTTTTCTATAGAAGCGCGCCGACTGGGCTACACGCCAAATCGAGCCGAGAATATCCGCACGGTGGGCGACAGCGTGATCACGCAAAACTTTGCGATGAATGCGAGCGCGCTTCGCCTGGACCAGGTGACGGTGTCCGGCACGATCGACGAAACGTCGGTTGCCAAATCCACGATCACGGTGGACAAGCTGACTGCCCAGGATATGCCGGTGCCGCCCACCTCGTCGGCGGCTGGCATGATCGCTGGTAAAGTGGCTGGCGTCGCGATCACGCGGCCGAGTGGTGCACCGGGGTCGGGCGTCAACATTGTGCTGCGTACTCCCATTTCCGGTATCACCGAGGGCGGTGCGGTGCCGTCGCCGCTGTTTGTGGTGGACGGTGTGTTCCTCAATCAAGGGCAGTCAGTTACCACGCAGGACATTGAGGCGATGGACGTCGAGAGCATTGAGGTCATCAAAGGAGCAGCAGCGGCCAGTTTGTACGGATCGCGTGCAGCGGCAGGTGTCATCGCCATCACCACCAAGCGCGGCAAGGGGCTAGCGCTTGGCACGACGCAATTTTCGCTGCGCGGCGAAGGCGGCGCCGACCAGTATCAGGTGACGTTGGCAAAGAATCAGCACCATGCATTCCTGCAGGACGCGCAGGGCAATTGGCTCAACGCCACAGGTCAGATTGTGCCGCGAGCGCAGCGCGCGCTCAAGCCCCTCGGCATTATGGATGCGCCGTTCACGGGCCCCACGTACAATCATCCCGCGCTCTTCTACACACCGGGCTCGTATAACATCCAGACAGCACAAGTGCAGGGCAATGCGGCTGCCACCAACTACAACGTCGCGTATACGCGCACGATCAATCCTGGTGTGTTAGAAAACAACGAAGGGTATCAGCGACAGTCGCTGCGCGTGAACGTCGACTCGCGGCTGAACGAAAAGCTCAGCATGGGTATTTCCGCCAATCACACGCGTGGTACACAGGACGCTTCGTCGCCATCGTTCAACAATTTCTATCGTATTGACACCGATGTGAACCTCAGGGAGCGTTCGCCGTTCCCGGCGTTTGGTTTTCCCTATGTGATTGTGCCCGACTCGGTCACACTGTACACCAATCCGTTGTACACACAGTTCATCGCCGACAACGTGATCAAACGTTCTCGAACGCTGATCAATGCGAACGGTGTGTATCGTCCGTTCTCGTGGCTCAGTGTTGCCGGCGACGCAAACTACGATCGCGCTGACTTGCAACAGACCACGTACACCGCACGCGGTACACCGCTAGTGACGACGACCGGTGGCTTGAGCCCCAGTACGGGCAGCCTGCAAATCCAGAACAACATCACCGACGGCTACATCCTCACGGGCACAGCAACAGCCACCAAACAATTTGGTGCGCTAACGATGCGGTTGTCGGAGCGTGGCGAATCGCGGCGCGAATACAACCCGAGCCTGAGCACCGTTGGTACGGACTTTGCCACCGAAGGGCTCAAGCAGATGGCGCAAGCACGTACCAAGAACTCCACACAAAGTATCACCGACTATCGTGTACTGGGTTCCATCACCACGCTCGGCATGAGTCTTAAGGAAAAGTACATCGGCGACTTTTTGTGGCGACGCGAGGGCAACTCGCTGTTTGGTCGCGCCAATCGGTGGAACAGCTTTGGTCGCGCGTCGGCCGCCTGGCTCTTGAGTGAAGAAGGGTGGTTCCCGTTTGAGTCGTTCAACAACTTCAAACTGCGCTACAGCTTTGGCGTGACGGGTGTGAGCCCCAATTTCTCAAATCAGTACGAGGCCATGACGAGTGATGGCAGTGGGGCCATTCGTCGCAGTAACCTCGGCAACGTGAACATCACACCCACGTTCACACGCGAAGAAGAGCTCGGCCTCGATATGTCGATCAAGTCGCGCGTGTCCGCGTCAGTCACTTACGTGAAGAACGTCAGTAAAGACGTGTTTGTGAACATCCCCGCGCCTGCCGTCTCGGGTTATCAGATCGTGGTGACGAACCCGGCCAAACTTGGCGGCAAGGTTATTGAGGCGACCCTTCAGGGCGCGATTCTCAACAATCCCAGGGGACTGCAGTGGACGGTGTTGCTTGTCGCCGACAAGTCCTATTTGAACACGGGCCAGTTTGGCCGTACCTGCTTTGACGACGGACTACAGTACAAGTGTGACGGCATCCGGTTGAGCGAGATGTGGGGCAACCAGATCGTTCGCGACAAAGCACACCTGAACGCGCGACATGTGAATTCGCAGGCACAGTTCGATGTCAACGACGAAGGTTTTGTGGTGCCGGTTGGCACGGGCAACACATGGCGTGATGGTATCGCCAAAAATTTGTGGGGCACCAACGTACTGATCGATGGTGTCAGCTACGGTTGGGGATTGCCGCTGCCACGCTTTGACGCCAACGGCCAACTCGTCTACGCAAAAATCGGCGATAGCAATCCGGGCATGAAGTACGGCTTTAATAACAATTTCCGATACGGCAATTTCCGCTTCTACGTGCAAGCGGCCGGACAGTTTGGCGGCAATGTTTACGCCAACAGCAACCAGACCTACTATGCATCGGGCGACCATCCTGTTGTAGATCAGTTTGGCAAGACGGATGAGCTCAAGAAGACGGTGCGCTACTACAACGCCGTCTCCAACAACAACAATCTGTATCTCGCCAACTTCGTCGAGTCCGGTACGAATGTCGCCATCTCCGAGCTGCTATTTGGCTACACGATGGACTCCAAGAAGTATGCGTTCCTGGGAAAGCTGGGCATCGGTCGGATGCAGGTTGATGTCATGGGCCGCAATCTGGCCGTGTTCACCAAGTACACGGGGCTCAACGTCAATGCCGGTTCGCCAACGGTGCGCTTTGACGATGCCACGTATCCACTTACTCGCACCTTCACGGGTGTGGTCACCCTCACGTTCTGAGCGATCCTCATCATGACCACATCTCCTCGCCATCGCGCTCCGGCGCCCGCCAAGCGCCGCTTGCGCGACGTTCGGAATACGTTTGCCGGGCTCACGCTTCTTGGCGCGCTGTCCGGCTGCCTTGGGCTCGACGTTACCGATCCCAATGGACTCGGCATTGCGACCGTGTTCAGCAACGCCGCCAACACGGAAGCGGCGCTTATTGGTTCGTGGAAAGCCTACAACGAAGTGTCGCGCTCCACCTGCCCCACATTGCCGTTCGGTGTATGGGGTGATGAGATCACCACTACCAGCGTGACGTACATCGACTACTCCGCCGAGCCGCGCATTCCGATTAACAACCGCGACAACGTCAACTGCTCCACACGGGGCGCGTACTGGACGCCGTATGAGTCCATCGCTGGTGCCCGTGAGTCGTTTCAGGGGATTCGGGAGAACAAGCTCAAGTTCGGCGTCGTCAACGCTACCACACCAGACGGCGTGGACACGCCGTCGCGAGTGATTTTCGCCAAGTTCATCATGGCCATCAACACGCTGCGACATGGCCTGTACTTCGATCAGGCCTTCCTCACCGACTCCACGACGCCGGTGGGTGAAAAGGGCACGGCGTTTACGCCGTATCCGCAGATTCTTGCATCGGCGCGCGCACAGTTGCGGAACGTCATCGCCGAAGCCAATGCCGCGGCCAACTTCACGTTGCCCATCACGTTCATTAACGGTCGGACACTCACTCGCGACGATTTGGTGCGTATCTGTTATTCGTATCTCGTCAAGGCGGACGTGTACGCACCGCGCGACCCGGCGCAGCGCGCGGCGGTGAACTGGGCAGCCGTGCTCGCTCGCCTGGATTCCGTCATTGTGCGCGACTTTGGGCATCAGGCCGATCCAACAATTGCCGGCACCGCCTCAACGTACATCAACAATTCGTTCGCACAGAACACCGTGCGCATCAGCAACCGCCTGCTCGGACCGGCGGACACGTCGGGACTGTATCAGCAGTGGCTCGCGAAACCGATTTCCGACCGCACTGCCTTCATCATCACCACGCCAGACCGCCGTGTTCACGGGGCCACGAACGGTGTGGCCGGAACGCGGTTCACACGACTCACGAGCACGATGGGCAGCGCCACCAACGGTCCCTACCTCACGTCATGGTATCGCAGCACCCGATACCTCAACACAGCGGCCGACTCTGGCAACCGCGCGTTCATTCTCGAGCTTGCGGTCGACGAGATGAAGTTTATTCGCGCCGAAGCATTGCACCGACTCGGACGCTTTACAGAAGCGGCGACACTTATCAACCCAACGCGCGTGGCGGCAGGGCTGCGACCGGTTGATGCGAACGGTCCGCCTGCGGGTCGCGACTGTGTGCCCAAAAACAACGATGGTACCTGCGGCAGTCTGTTCGATGCCATTCAGTATGAGAAGCGCATCGAGTTGTATCCGTATCAGGGTGACGTGACGTGGTTTGACGCACGCGGCTGGGGCAAGTTGGTGAAAGGCACGCCGTTCCAGCTGCCGGTGTCCGGTCGTGAGCTGATCACTCAAGGGTTGCCGTACTACACGTTTGGCGGCGAGGGGCTGCCGGGTGGGGCTCCGTAGATGCTCGTCGGTATGGCGCGCGCCCGCTGACCTTACGTCATGGTTTTTCGCTGAGATTGCCGCAGCCAAAGGCCGACGCATCGGTGACTAACGTCTGCGGATCGTACACGCGCACATAGTACGACTTCCCGCTCTCGAGCTTTGGCACGTTGGCGCTCGCAGTTCCGCCGCCGTCCATCTGCGTTTGCACTTGCGTGAACGCCGCGGCCGCGGCAATAGGTGCGCCCTCTTCTCGGCAGTTGCCAACGACGATGTCCCACGCCAACCGCATGTCCCGCTTGGTGTTCCGGAACGTGATCTTGGCGCGCGACTGTTTCTCGTTGCGCGGGTCGACCGTCACGTCGGCCGCGCCGCCCGCACTACCTAACTGCGAAAGCGTTGCGACCCACTTGCCACTTTGTGCGTGCGCGTTGATTGGCGAGCAAAGGGTGACGGTCAGCAATCCGATCGCGAAACGCCAGCGGGTATCAACCAGAGCAGCGTGCATGATCCGAGTCTCAGTGCGAGAGTGAACGCGCCGCGGCGGCGCGAGAAGGGCGAGCAGAGGAATTACCCCGCGCAGATGATGGAGTTCATGTGGCTGTTGGTCAAGGCGGGGGAAACCGCAACCAAGAACGGCAACGGAGAACCGCAAGCTGGGAGCGTTCAGAAGGAGCCTGGAGCTGCGTGCGGCGCCGTGATACATCCGCACGCAGCCCGCAGCTCTACTTCTCGTAGCTCCTAGCTTGCATTCTCCGTTGCCGTTCTCAGTGGCTTCTGTCTGCCCGTCGGCAGGTACCGCATTGAAATGACCGGGGGTGCAACAAACTGATGACGCACTCGCTTTCGAACGCGGCTAGACTCGGCCTATGTTCGCTTGCATCCGACGCCGAGCCGAGGGTACGATATGGCCATGCCACGCGTGGACACTGACTGGACCGTCGAACGCCTCAACGCGCTCCCTGACGACGGGAACCGGTACGAGGTTATTGACGGGGAGCTGTTCGTGACGCCCGCACCAAACGGGCCTCACCAACGGGCCGTGATTGAACTGTGCGTCTTACTCGCGCCTTATGCGAGATCACTTCGGCTGGATTTGTTGGCTGCGCCATTCGCTGTCACCTTTTCCGATCGACGCGAGGTGCAACCCGACCTGCTCGTCATGCCGCCCACGCCCGATGGAAAGTACGCGATCAAGTTCGCTGACGTCGGGCGTCTCTTGCTGGCGGTTGAAGTGCTGTCGAAGAGCACAAAACGCACCGATCGCACCACCAAGCGCGACTTGTACCAGAGTGAGGATGTCTCGGAGTACTGGATCGTCAACACCGACGATCGTACGGTGACCCGCTGGCGGACGGACAGCACCGAGCCTGAGGTCTTCACTACAACGATGCAGTGGCAACCGATTCGGTCGCACGATGCGCTGACCATCGATCTCGTCGCCTACCTTCGCAACGTTTTCTGGGAGTAAATCCCGCGAGCTGTCGAGACGCGGTCAAATGACAGGGTCCGCAATAAACTGATGACGCGTCCGCATACGCGCTCCCATATACTCGGCGTATGTTCGCTTGCACCCAGTGCCGAGCCGAGGGTACGATATGGCGATGCCACGCGTGGATACTGATTGGACCGTCGAACGCCTCGACCAGCTCCCCGACGACGGGAACCGGTACGAGGTCATTGACGGGGAGCTGTTCGTGACGCCCGCGCCAAACAGGTTTCATCAACGCGCGATGTTTCGGCTCGCGTTTCTGCTCGGGCCGTACACCGAGGCTCTTGGGCTAGACCTGCTGTTCGCCCCATTCGCCGTCACCTTTTCCAAGCGCCGCGAAGTACAACCCGACGCATTGGTTATGCCGCGCACCGCGGACGGAAAATATGCAACGACGTTTGCTGAGGTGGGCCGACTGCTACTCGCGGTTGAAGCGTTATCACCGAGCACCAAGCGCACGGACCGCACCACCAAGCGTGATCTGTATCAGAGCGAGAACGTAACTGAGTATTGGATCATCAATTTGGATGCGCGCCGAGTGGAGCGATGGCGGCCTGACAGTGTGCGCGCGGAGCTGCTGAGCGAGACCATGCAGTGGCAGCCTCTGGCATCACACGAACCCCTGACAATTGACCTCGTTGCGTACTTTAACGAAGTATTTCGAGAGTGAGCGTGAGCGGGTGGCTGCACAACACTCACAACGTCGTTGCAACATCAAACTCCTCCGTGCCCTTCGCGCGCTCTGCGTTCAATGCTGTTTGTTTTGTTTTGTTTTTGATTTTCTTTGAATGTCTCGTTACGCAATGTCGGTGCATTACGCGGCGTATGTGGCATGCGCATTTTCAAGTGACACGAAAGAAGAGACAGATCTCGTGGACCGCTGCTGCGTTGGAATGACAGGGGTCGAAATACAAGGGTGACAGTGATTTCTCGAGGTGGGCGAGACTGTCGTATGCCCGAAATCAGCCGGTTCTACGGCCTCGTCATCAGCATGTACCACAACGGCCACGGCGTAGCACACTTTCACGTGCGATGCGCTGAATCCAAGGCATCCATCGAAGTGCACAGCGAGCGCGTGCGCGGTACGCTGCCTCCGCGTGTGCTCGCGTCGGCTCTTGATTCTCAACGGTCCCGTCTTCGAACGGCTGCATGATGTCGAATTCTTTCGGCAGTTCGAGGTGCATCCAGAATTCGAAACGCTGGTCTGGCCAAACGGCGCCGACATGGCGCCCGAGTTCTGCACGAGAACGCGCGCGCGGCGGCCGAGCTCGCGAACTATTGACGCGCGGCTGTGGCGAATCCGCTCAGCATATTCACCACGTTCACACCAATCTGCTCCACCGCGTAACCGCCCTCCATCACAAACACCGTCGGCAATTGCGCGCGCGCGAGCATGCGCCCCATCTCGGTAAAGTCGTCGCCCTGTAACGTGAACGTCGAAATGGGATCACCCGCGTACGTGTCAACGCCAAGCGGCACAACCAGCGCGTCGGCGCGATAACGTTGTACGGCATCGAGCACATGGTGCAGGGCGTCACCCCACGCGTTGAATCCAGTACCTGGCGCGAGCGGCAGGTTGAGATTGCAGCCTGCGCCGTCGGTATTCCCTGTTTCGTCGGCGTAGCCAAGGTAGAATGGATACTCCGTCGTTGGGTCGCCGTGTATGGATGCCGTGAACACGTCACGGCGTTGATAGAAAATCTGTTGTGTGCCGTTGCCGTGATGATAGTCCACGTCGACAATGGCCACACGTTTCGCCCCCGCGTCGCGTAACGCCTGTGCCGCGATTGCGGAGTTGTTGAGAAAGCAATAACCGCCAAAGAAGTCCGTGCCTGCGTGATGTCCCGGTGGTCGCGTGAGTGCCATTGCGACGCGCGCACCACGCGCCACGGCGCGTGCAGCATCAGTTGCACATGCTGCCCCTGTGAGCGCTGCTTCCCACGTGCCAGCGACAATCGGCGTGCCGGCGTCAAACGTGAATTGGCCAACACGCGCCGAAAAATTGGTAGGCGATACGTCGCGACGGAGCCCGTGTGCGGGCCACACCGATGGCAGAACGTCTGTATCAGTGTTGCTGGGATCGAGTGCGATCCAGTCGCGCCATGCAGAGCGCAAGAACTCGATGTAGTGTGGCGCGTGGACGCGCGTGATGAGTTCCAAGTCCGCATCACCTGGTGTGCGCAGTTCGCCAAAGGCGCGATGCTGCAATTCGCGCAACACGTGGTCGAGTCGTGACGGTGTTTCGACACACGGCACCAGTTGGCCGCGGTACATCTCGTGCCGGCCAGCGTGCAGGTGGTGCGCAGGGTTGTGAAAGATGCGCATTCAAGGACGTCCGGAATCGCTCATGTCGTTCAGCAAGGCGAGTGTGAGGTGCTCAACGACAAGCCATGCACGAAGCGCGGCGTTACGATTTATGCAAGCTCAGGGTGCCGCTCTCATCAGCGTCTCCGGAGTCATCTTCGTTCCAGCGTCCTGTCAGTATTCGCTCGCCATCAGACACGAGCTCAATAATTCTGTCCGGCCCCTGTTCCATGTCCAGCGTGATCTGCAGCGTGATGCCGTAGACGGCGTCGTCCGTTTCATTCGCCCCGGTTAACGTCATGCTGTGCGTGGTGAGATCACCGGAGAAGTTGCCGCTCTTGGTCAGCGTTTGGTTCCATGGATCTGATTCTTCCGGATGCGACGTCTCGGTGTACGTGCCCGAGATGCCACCGTCAAAGCGCACGTCGATGGTGCCCGTGCGATCCCCAGGACCCGTGATTCGACCGCTCCACGGACCCTTGAGCAGGTTGGGCCAGACTACCTCCGCAACATCTGCTTGGTAGTAGCTCACGTTCTTGGACTCGTTCCACTGCTTGGTGACATACTCCGCGATCTTGAATTCCATGTCTGGATGTGCTTTGAGCGACATCCAAAACTTCCGGCCCGATAAGTTGGCAACGATGTCGGCATTGGAAAAGACGCCGGTCACCGCAAGGCCCTGGCCGCCAAGTTCGTCATCAACGCTTCGCGCGTATGCCGTCTGGTCATCGTCCGCCTTGGCGGCATTCCAGCCATCCACGAAAAAATGCCCGATCTTGTCATTGCCAATATAAATGCCTGCGACTTTGACGGCGGCCGCCAAGGGGCCCGGCTCCGTGGTGCCCTCGTACTTGGTGCCGGACTGACCCGACGGTTTG
>JAYSVL010000542.1:0-3450 GCA_043718595.1 Gemmatimonadaceae bacterium | reverse complement strand
AGCGCTGCGGTACCAACGCCAACGAGCGACGCGCCTGCCAGCAGGTATTGCAACGCATCGTCCACGCACGACACGCCACCCACACCAATGATCGGCGTGTTGGGCAGCGCGCGACTGACTCGCCACGTGGCTAACACGCCGAGCGGTAGCAGCGCTGGCCCACTCACACCGCCCGTGCCAAAACCGATGCGCGGCCGACGTCTGGTCGTGTCCACCACCAGCCCGGGCATCGTGTTAATCAACGTCACGCCGTCCGCGCCAGCGTCCACCGCCGTGCGTGCAGCGTCGACCAAACGTCCTGACAGTGTTGGCGACAGTTTGACGAACAGCGGTCGCGTCGTACTTGCGCGCGCCTGACGTACGAGGGACGCGAGCACCACAGCGTCAGCGCCGAACTCCGTGCCGCCCGCCGTGACGTTGGGGCAACTGACGTTGAGCTCAAACGCATCGACGCCCGGCGCATCGGTCATCTCGCGCACAACCATCGCGAACTCTTCCTCGCGACGACCGACGACGTTCACGATGACCCGAACGCCAGACGCGCGCGCAGCAAGCCACGGCATCGCGTTGCTGCGTACCGCGGCAAGCCCAGGATTTGCCAAACCAATCGCGTTGATCATGCCGCCGGCGAATTCGCTCACGCGCAGCGGCTTCGCACCGTGGCGTGGCTCAACACTGACGGCTTTCGTCGTGATGCCGCCGATCGCGTCGAGATCAACCACATCATCGATCTCGCGTCCGTAGCCGGCGGTGCCAGCCGCGAGAACAATCGGGTTGCGAAACGCCAGTCCGGCGACGCGCATGTGCGTTGGTGCAGCGAGCATCCGTGGAGAGCGTGTGTCAGGGTGCAAAGAACGACGCGAACGTCGAAGGAACGGTGCGCTACTTTCGAATCACCTCGGTTATCGCGCGCGAAGGCGCACGCAACTTTCGCACACTGTCGGACCACGTGCGCACGGTCTGGTCCCAATGAAACCGCAGCAACTCCGGCGACGAGATGTAGTCGGGTGACGCGGACGGGTCTTCCCCACGAAGCCAGCGCGCGATTGATGACGTTGCATACCCACTGAGCACGCGGGCATTCCATGTCGACGCACTGTCGGGCTGCAACAGTGCCGCCGCATACCATGCGCGCGCTGCGAGCGGTGACGCCGGCAAGTCCCTCGCCAACTGCACGAACAATGTGCGCGCCAGCAGCACCGCCCGAAGCGAATCACGCGCCACTTCCGCTGCCAGAAACAATGACGCACCGTTTGCCTCCTGCTGTTGCAGCAGCAAGCGCGCGAGCAGCACCTGCTCGGCAACCCGTCGCCCATACCGCGATCGACGAACGACACTGTCCTGTGCTGCGAGCAGACTGTCCATCGCGCCCAGCGTTGACACGCGAGATAGCCCCATCACCGATAACCGCGCTGTCGCCTCATGCGAGACGGCGGTATCGCGCCCGGCGAGTTCTTGCGCGACCAACAAGTGACGTCGCGCCGAGCTGTCGCGACCGGCACGCAGTTGCAACTCACCAAGTGCGTAGTGCAGCGCCACGCGGTGCACATCGCGAACCCGCGCTTCATCGTAGCGAGCGACGACGCGCTCGGCCGCCTCGCCGTGCCCAGCGCTCCACAATTGCCGCACGGCGCTGGTCACCTCGTCGCGATACTCTGCCTTCATGGCGCGCGCGACGAGCAGCGACTCGGCACGCGCATACTCGTTCGCCGCCAAAGAAGCCGTCAGCAGTTCCCATTGCAACACGCTCGATCCGGTCGCGCCGAGATAGGTTGTCGCGGCATCACGGTCACCGGTCGCAAGCGCCGCACGCGCCGCCCATCGTCGCGCCTGACGCGCCGTTTCCGGGTCGTGCGCATCGACCAGTGAATCCAGTCGGGCGCGCGCGTCAGCGATGCGATTGGTCTGCAACTCGCACGCGCCCAGGGCAACACGTGCACGATCGCGATCCGCTGCGTCTGCCGCGTCGTTCGCCAATCGCAAGAACGCGTCAAGTTGCGCGACGCCGCGCTCGCACTGTCCGCTGTAAGCCTCCCCACGACCGGCCAGATACAGCGCGCGCACTTTCCACGGCGATTTGGGATGGCGGACCAGCACCGATTCCGCCTTTGCCGCCGACAGCTGGAACTGGGTGCTGGCCTCGCCGTCCGCCTCGGCGCGCAAATGCAAGTCCGCGCGGTGCGCTGCCGATTTTGCGTTGTAGATGCCGTTGTAGTAGACGCACCCGCTGCTCAGCACACACACCGTCGCAATCGGTGCCAGAATGCGCGCCTTGAGTGAACAGCGAATCACGGCGTGCCACCTACCTTTTTTTCATACTGTTCGAAGTAGGTGACGGCGGCCGACGCCAGTGCTTCAGCAAGTTCCTTTTGCCGGTCCGGATTGGTCATGAACTCGGCGTCCGCGCCGTTGGTGCCAAAGCCAACCTCGACGAGAACGGCCGGCATAAAGACGGTTACCAGGACGACAAACCCTGCCTGCTTGACGCCGCGATTGGTGCCCGGGTGGACCGTCGACAGCCCATGCTGCACGAGCGACGCGAGACGCGCCGATTCGCGCAGATGCTCGTTCTGCGCCATATCGCGAATGATGAAGCTGAGTGGATCGTTGCGCGTCGCGTCGACACTGGTCTCAAATCGAATGGCTTCGTTTTCCATCGCTTCCACGCGCCGTTCGTCTGCGGTCTTTGCTTCAGACAGAAAATACGTCTCAAAGCCCCGTGCCCCACGAGGATCTTTCCATCGGGGATTCGCCGCGTTGACATGAATTGAGAGAAACAGATCGCCTTTCGCCTGGTTGGCGATGCGCCCGCGATCACCAAGTGCGATCAACGTATCGGACGTGCGGGTCATCACCACCTTGATACCGCGTCGTTGCAATGCCGTACGCACAGCCTTGGCCACAGCGAGCGTGATGTTCTTTTCCAACACCTTCCGTGACGCGCCGAACGGCCCGCTCATGCCCGCGTCCCGACCACCATGTCCGGCGTCAACGACAACAACGCGCGTTCGCAATCGCGCCGAGTCGAGTGTGACAGGCGGCGAGGCCGAGGCGACCTGTAAGAGGAGCGCGAGTGACAGCAACATCAGCGCTGCCGCAGGGCGCGCGCGATTTCGCGCTGCGCGTCCTTTTTCTTCAAGTCGTCCCGTTTGTCATGCTGCTGTTTTCCGCGCGCCAGCGCGAGACGCACTTTGACCCGACCACCCTTGAAGTACAGTTCGAGCGGTACGAGCGTCAGCCCCTGCCGTTCAACGGCGCCGATCATGCGCCGGATTTCGCGACGGTGCAGCAACAACTTTCGCGTCCGGGTTGGCTCGTGGTTGTGTACGTTGCCGAGTCCATAGGCGCCGATGTGCAAGTTGAGCAGGAAGACCTCGCTCTCCTTTATCACCCCAAACGAGTCGGTCAGGTTCGCCTTTCCCTCGCGCAGTGCTTTGACCTCGGTGCCCG
>JAYSVL010000541.1:0-3469 GCA_043718595.1 Gemmatimonadaceae bacterium | reverse complement strand
TGGGCGCCTATCAACGCTGGTTCGGTGTTCAGCCCAATGCCAAGGTGGCCACGATCGTCTTTGGCCTGTTTCACGGATTTGGCCTCGCTACAAAGTTGCTGGATTTTGAAATGGACAAGGAAGGACTGATTCAGAACCTCGTGTCGTTCAATATCGGTGTGGAGATCGGGCAGCTGCTCGCCCTGAGCACCATCCTGATCGCCATGAGCTATTGGCGGCGCAACGCCAGTTTCCATCGGCATGGTTTCACGGCGAACGCCGTGCTCATGACCGCTGGTTTCGTTCTCGTTGGCTACCAGCTCGCGGGCTACTTCATCATGACCTCATAGGAGACTTCGCATGAACTTGCTACGCAGTGCAGCTCACAGCGTTCCGACGCGTGTGAGCGGGCGCGTGAAGGTGCTAGTCGCGACCGGCTGCCTTTCTGCAGCCCTGATTTTCGGCAGCGCACGCGCGCAACACATTCCGTCCGTCGCCCTATCCGGCGGACAGGCGTCGGTCGCACAGACAAAGCGCGATTCGATGACAATTACCCTGCAACCAATGGCCCGAACCGAAGTGAAGCTTGAGATGACGAAGGGTCAACGGGCACAATTCCGCTGGAAGTCGAACGGCGCGAACGTCATTTTCAACTTGCACGGTGAAGGTCCAAACGCACCAGGTGGGAAGGCGCATGTCTACAAGCGCGGAGAGTCTCCGACGGAAACAGGTGAAATTGTTGCGGTGTTTGACGGTGTACATGGCTGGTCGTGGCGCAACACGTCTGACAAGCCGGTGACCGTGTCCGTGACGGCGTGGGGACAGTTTCAAAAGCTGAAGCAGATGTAGGAACCGCAGAAATCTTCGCGATGTCATCCTCCACTCTTTTCCTGAACAGACATGCGCCCCTTCCATCGCCGGTTCGCCGTCTCGCTCGTCTTGCTGCTTGTGGCGGTGCCGCTGCTCGCGCACGACATGTTCCTTCGTCTCGAGCAGTTTTTCATTGCGCCCAACACCACGGTCAACGTCCGCCTCTTTAACGGCACGTTTGTACTGTCCGAGAACTCCATCACACCAGATCGACTGGTGGACATCGCCGTCGTGTCACCCACCGGTCGCGCAAAGATTGATGTAGGACAGTGGAATGCTGCCGGTGACACGAGTGTGTTCCCGATGAAGACCGGTGCTGCTGGTTCTTACGTGATCGGCGTGTCCACGAAACCGCGCGTCCTCGAGATGAGCGGTGCTGACTTCAACGCGTATTTGCGGTCAGACGGTATTCCCGACGAGTTGGCCGCGCGCCGTGCGCAAAAACGGCTCGAAACACGTGCCAAGGAACGCTACCAGAAGCACGTGAAAGCGCTCGTGCAGGTTGGCAGCACAACAACTGACGCGTTTGGTACCGTGCTTGGGTATCCGTCCGAACTGGTGCCGCTACAAAATCCGTATGCGCTGAAACGCGGGGCCACACTCGACATCCGCGTCCTTGTCGATGGCAAACCGGTCGCGAACCAGTTCGTTCAGTACGGTGGACTCTCTGCGACCAACACTCGCGTGGCGCAGCGAAACGTGCGGTCGGACGCGTCAGGTCTCATACACATTCCGCTCAACCGCGCGGGCACGTACTACGTCAAGTTCATCTCGATGGTGCGTGTCGCCAATGATCCCGAGGCCGATCATGCATCGAAGTGGGGATCACTCACCTTCGGAATGAAATAGCATGCGAACACAGCGAAGTTCTCAGCAAATGCGAGGGATCGCGTGAACAGCACACCCTCGACACCAGCAACCGCGTCCCCTCGGACGCTGTTTCGCGCGACACTCATCGCGTTCTGCGTGGCATCGGGGACTCTGACAACGTGCGTGTTGCCCGCCGAGTATGGCATCGACCCCACGGGAATCGGGCGTGTGCTCGGCTTGACGCAGATGGGCAAACTGAAAATGGCCCTCGCCGAAGAGGCCGCGAGTAATGCAGCCGCGCAGGCATCGGCGGACTCGGTGGCCGCTGCAGCCGAAGCCCGCGCGCAGACGTCCACACCACCACCGGCGGGCGGATCCACGACGCCCGCGGCGACAGGTACGCCTCTCGATACCGGTGTCATCGCGCGGCCCGCGCCAAAGGGGCGGTGAACGCCACGAAGACACAACACGATCGTTATCTCCCCAGCGAGCCCCCCACATTCAAACCACTCGGCACGCGCGCGGGCACCGTTTTGTCGAACGTGGAATCGTTCAGAGCGCCGAGAAACGCAACGATGTCATTCTGACGTCCGCCGCGAAGGTTGAGCTGTCGGACCAGCGGATCGAGTTGGTCGCGCGCCACGTTCGGATTTTGCGTGCCACCGCTGAAACCGCCACCACCGCCATCGCGCCCGCCGCGACCTCGTCCACCGCCACGCACTCGATTGTAGAAATTCACCACGTCGCGCAGTGACGTAAATGCACCGCTATGCATATACGGCGCGGTGAACGCGAGGTTGCGAAGTGACGCTGTGCGAAACGCGTAGCTGCCGTTCCTGCCCGAATCCGACGCCGCGAGTTTGTTGTTGTCCGGAACTGCAAGAACGTGTGGCTTGTAGTCAGAGAACATTGGTCCACTATGGCAATTGGCACAGCCCGCAGTCTGGAAATTGGTCATGCCACGTACTTGCTGTGTGGTCATGGCGGTTGTGTCGCCACGCATGTAGCGATCAAACGGTGTGTTCGACGCCACGAGAGATCGCTCAAACGCTGCGAGGGCACGGGCAAGGTTGCGCTCCGTCACAGCGTTCCGCGCACCGAACGCCTGTGCGAACTGTTCTCGATACTCCGGAATCGCAGCAAGCCGAGCCACAACAGTCGCGAGCGCGGCCTTTTCGGTGTAGGTGTCGCCGCGCATTTCTTCCAGGGCCTTGATCGGCTCGAGTGACTGCGCTTCGAGACTCTTCACACGCGCGTCCCAAAACATCGGCGCGTCGGCTGGCGCATAGTTCCCGTCGCGATCCATACCGTTGAATGCCGAGTTGAGCAACGTCTGGCTGTTGCGTTTGACGAAACGCTCCGAATGTCCGGACGCGAATACGCGCGTGGCGCCAAGTCCTACACCATGCACACCGATCGATACGTCACGATCATCCGCGTACCCGAGGTCCGGATGATGACAGGTAGCGCAGGCCACATCTTTCGGGCCCGACAGGATGGGATCCCAGAAGAGCAAACGTCCGAGTGCAATTTTCTCGGGCGTAGTCGGGTTGTCAGCCGGTGCGGTAACGTTCGTTGGCAGCGCGCGCAGCACCGGCTCTGCACGAGTGAACAATCCGAGCGCAAGCAATACGCTCGCCGACGCGACCGGTGAGATGATGGCGAGATGCAGTCGCGTCATTTGGTCTTCCGTCCGGGGCGGGGTGCATGTCAAGCTCAGGTCTGGCGTTGTTCAGCGTGGTCGGCGAATGCTTACCTACAACGACGCACACTATGCTCCCTCCTATTACAGGGCGCGTCCGAAATCCGT
>JAYSVL010000055.1:0-8104 GCA_043718595.1 Gemmatimonadaceae bacterium | reverse complement strand
GCCGCTCAACGTCACCAGGTGCATCACGCCTTCATCGGCCGACGGGTTGGCACGCCAGGTGTCATCGCGATTGAGTAGTGACCACGGCGTGCGCGCCGTGCGAGAAACCCAGCGCTCCTCGCCGAATGATGCGCGTACCTCCGAACCGCGGCCGGTAAACAGCGACACGTAGCCTGATCCGCCATGCCGCTGCCAGTAATCGCGATAGTCACGCGTAAAGAGAAAACTGGCCAGTCCCACTTCGCCGTCGGTGAGTTGCCAGTCTTCCACCGACGTCACTTCGTTGTACAAGCGGCCACCAACGATGGCGCCACCGCGTCTTCCTTGCCGCACTTCAAACTGCACGCGATGGCCGCGGCTGTCCGGAGTCCACTGCAGGCGGTCGATCGTACGAAAAATGCCGAACAACTCCCCGCTCACCCGCGTGCTGCCATTCTGCGCGAAGAATCGCGGGCCAGCGTACAACGGAAACCCTTCCACCCGATTGTACGTGTGCGCCGACGTCAGGTAGAGCTGCGTCTTCTGCGCGTTCTCATCGTTGCGCCATCGCGCAAACCGCGTGAACACATCGGGCTCGGCTTCCATCCCAAGCGTGTCGCCCACGGCGCGATAGCGAAGTCGCGCCATCCACGCGCGCGACTCGCCTCCGCTCGCACTGCGTGCAGGTGCCGTGATCTCGCCACCAACTACGGTTACGGCACCACGCACATGACTGCCGTCCAGGAGCTCGGCGTCAGCGTTGATCACCACCAACTGTCCCGTGATCACACCGGCCACACGTGCGCGGCCGTCGAGGACCGCTACATCACCTCGCACCGAGTCGCCGGCCGCGAGCGTGAACGGGCCACGAACGCGTGTCGTTGCTGGCGCATTCCACACCTCGAGCACTGCGCGGGCCACATCGCGTGGCACACCACCGCTGCGCGCTGCCACGCCGGTCTGGGCGGGTAACACGGGCACCTGCGTCACGACCAATACAGCCAACGCCGCCCGATGGCGCCACCGCCGGGACCAAAACATCGTCACCCCCGATGAAAGTTCTGCCTGCATCAACAAGCGCCGGTGTCGCAGGCGACGACGCCAATGCCGGATTCCCACCACGCCGCCAACACATCTATATAAGAGTGCGACACGAGCGCGCGTTGCACTCCCGCGGAAAGCGACCTCACTTGCGACACGAGCGCGCGTTGCACTCCCGCGGAAAGCGACCTCACTGCGCTGCACCGCGTGTGCCCAGCACTGCACAACGGATCACTCGGCGGGCGACGCAAGGCCAAGCCGCCGCATCCGTCGATACAGATTGGGTCGATCGGTTTGCAGCCGCCGTGCTGCCTCCGCCACGTTGCCATCACTCTGCGATAACGCTGCGGCAATTAAACGCCGCTCGTAGCTGTCGAGCGCGTCGGTGAGTGGAACGATCGCTCCGGGTAAATCGCCGGATGGCGCAGACTCGCTGCGCGATGACACAGTGTCTGCACCAATCGACGGCAGCACTTCGCGGACCAGTCGCTCGGTGATCTCGCCGCCCGCATGCAGGATGGCGAGCCGCTCCACGACGTTCGCTAGCTCACGCACATTGCCAGGCCATCGATAGGCGGACAGCGCTCCAATCGCCTCATCACGCCAGCGCACCAGCGGCTGACCGGTGCGCGTGCGGTGTCGGGTCGTGAAGTGACGGACCAGCGCCGCAATGTCACCAGGTCGATCGCGCAATGGCGGCAGCGCGATGGGAATCACGTTGAGTCGAAAGAAGAGATCTTCGCGAAACGAACCGTCGGCAACGGCGCGCGCGAGATCCTTGTTGGTCGCGGCGAGGATGCGCACGTCAATGCGGATCGGCTTGCCGCCACCGACACGTTCGATCTCGCCAGCGTCAATCGCGCGCAGCAGCTTCGCCTGCGCATCGGCGCCAAGGTCGCCGACCTCATCGAGAAATAGTGTGCCGGTGTGTGCCAACTCGAACCGGCCGATACGCCGATCTGTCGCGCCGGTGAACGCGCCGCGCTCGTGACCAAACATTTCACTCTCCACCAGGTCGCGCGGTATCGCGGCGCAGTTCACACGGACGAACGGACGATCCCGTCGTGCGCTCGAGCGGTGCAGGGCCGCAGCGACGAGTTCCTTGCCCGTGCCGGATTCACCGGTGATCAACACGCGAGCGTCGGTCGGACCCACGCGCGCAATGAGTTGACGGACGTCACGCAGCGTCGGTGAGTCGCCAATCATTTCACCCGAAATGCCAAGATCTTCGCGCAACGCCTGGGCAGCCCGTCGCGCCTGACGCAGCTCAAACGCGGACGCCAGCGCGAGCAGCACACCCTCGGGTGTCAGCGGTTTTTCGAGAAAGGTGAACGCGCCGAGTCGCGTCGCCCGCACCGCGTCAGTGAGTGCGGCGCGTCCACTCATCATCACCACCGGAAGGTCGGGACGACGTTCACGAAGTCGCGCCAGCAACGCCAGTCCATCGAGCGTGCCGGGCATCATCAGGTCGACCAGCGCGACATCTGGTTCGATCGCTTCGGCGAGCGCGAGACCAGTCACGCCGTCGGCGGCGTCGCGAACGTCATAGCCCTCGCCGGCGAGCAGCGCACCGACCATCCGCCTGATATTCGGCTCGTCATCGACAATCAGCACACTGGGCATCACACCACCGGTTCGTGCGCGCGCTCCGCGAGCAAGCGAGTGGTGAAGCGCTGCCCCTCACTGATGCGCTCCACTTCCACGGCCACCGTGTCGATGGACTGCTCAATCGCCGCCAGCCGTTGCAACACCTCGGCGGGCACGGTTGGTGCAATCGTGCGACGGTCCATCCGTCGGGCGAACGCGCGCGCAATCGGTCCACCGACAAACACCAGCACAAGCGTCAGACCGATCGCGTAGGTCATGTCAACGACGCCACTCGGGATCACCCTGTCAAACGCGATCGGCGGCATCGAACCCGGTGCGCCAAACTGCACACCGTCACCGGTGATCGTCAGCGTCGTGACGCCGCCACGGCCATCGGGAAACGTGATGGTCTTGGTCAGGCCATTCTGTGTACTCGCACCAACGGTGACCGAGGCATTGCTTGCCTGGCGCTGCCCTTGCAGCATCGCGTCGACCGCCCGTTGCTGGGCCCGCGAGGCTTCTTCGGTCATCTGCTGCGCGTGCTGGTCGAACTCCGTTTGCGTTTGCTCTAGTGTCTTTTGCATGGTCATGCTCCGTGAACGCCGCGCACCGGCAGTCGCATCCGGACTTCGGTGCCCCCGCCTGGCGTGCTTGTTGCCTCAATGACACCGCGATGCGCGGAAAGGGTTTGTCGTGCGATCGCCAGTCCGAGTCCCGTGCCACCAGGTTTTGTCGTCATGTAGGGGTCGAAAATGTGTGCAAGCGCGGCAGCATGAATCCCACGCCCGCTGTCCCGTACCGCGATACACACCGCTGGCTGTCCGTCCAGTTCGTCACGCTTTACCCCAACCGTCACCGACATGTCCCCTTGGCAATCGGTACACGCGTCGACCGCGTTGAGCAGCACGTTGGTCACGGCGCGCGCCAACGGTTCGTGAAAGCCAACCACCAGCGGTAACGGCGATACAATATCGAACGTCAGATGCAAGTGTTCGGGAATCGTGCTTCGCGCCGTCTTCGTCACCAACTCTGCCACATCGATCTCCGCGGCCGGTCCGTCAGGCAATCGCCCAAACTGGGCAAAGCTTCGCGCCATCGCGTCCAGTCGCGCCGACTCCTCCACCAACACGTCAACGGTCTCGGCCAACTCCGTCGGAGCGCTTCGCCGCAATCGATCGACGGCAAAACGGATCGGTGTCAGCGGATTCTTGAGCTCGTGCGCAAACCGTCGCGCGGACTCACGAAACGCCTCGGCACGCTCTGCTTCGATTGCCTGCAAACGTCCCTCCTCGAGTTCGTGCGCCATCGTGCGCATGCCCGTGCGCAGTACCTCGAATTCCGGCGCGCCACGACGAGCTGCGCGCTCCGGCAGGGCCTGGCCGCGTCGAATCAATCGCGTCCATCCCACCAACTCATCCAGCGGCCGACTGAGTTGTCGGCTCAAGTGTCCAGCAACACGTGACGCGCCCACCGCGACGAGCAACACAACCAGCAACGCACCGAGCGCAATCAGCCGCATGGTGCGACCAGCGACAAAATCAAACCGACGGGCCAACGCCACCGACTCCCGCAACTCCGTCTCGTGCGCGCCAAGCAACGCGCGCTGCGAGGGTGTCAGGGGCGCGCTACGCGCTGCGTCAATCGCCGCGCCGCCACTGGTCGCAAGCCGTTCCCACGCCGATCCGGCCGACATCAGCGACAGCGCACGACTTGCCGTTCCTGTCCACAGCAACGTCACCGCGATCGTGGGGATCAGTGCGAACAACAACAGCGTGGTAAAGAGCCGCGTCCGAAACGGTGCACGCGTGCGCTCCTTACGCGCTGGGAGATCGGGCAGTTTCTCGTCAGAGCCCACTCCGCCGTATTCATCCGTCGGCTTCCGTATCTCCTTCATGCACGATAATTTACGTGGCTACACCCGCTCGGCATGCCTGAATCGCGCCAGCGGAGTGGTGTACGCGTCGATCTTGGAGTGGCATGGCATCATCGTGGTCCCTCGCCCCACTCGTGGAGCAACGCGCTCGGGAGCATCCCGAGCGGACACTCGCGATCATTGGTGAACGGACGTGGACGTACGCACAGGTCGATACGAACGCGTCGTCGCTTGCGGCGGCCTTCTCCGAACTTGGGCTCGGGGTGGGTGACCGCATCGCGGTCAATCTGCCGAATGGCGTGGAGTGGATCATCTCGCTACTCGCCTGTGCCAAGCTTGGGGCCGTGGTTGTTCCCGTGAGTCCACAGCTCAGCTCACATGAACTGCGCTATCAGTTGCGTCACGCCGAGGCCAGTGCGGTCGTCACTATCGAGCAGTACGGTGGCGTCGATTTCTTGCAGCGGTTTGAAGATCTGCTCGGCGATTTGCCCGACCTGCAATACGTCGTCACGGTGGGTGAGGAAGACATGTGGTACGACGATCGGATCTTCCAGTTTGAAGATCTGGTGTCTAGCGGTTCAGGCCGCGCGTATCCACAACGGCCCGTGCACAATGACCAGATGGACCTTGCCGTGTTGTATACGTCGGGGACGATGGGAAAACCGAAGGGTGTGCGGTTGTCGCATCGCGCGGTTGTCGAAAATGCGGTGCGCGCGGCGGAAATTGTGGAGTTGTCACCGGACGATCGCGTACTCGCCGCGGTGCCACTCTTCTCCATTTTCGGGTTTAGTGTGATGGTGGGGACGATCCTGGCCGGGGCGACGCTGGTGTTGCGACCAGTCTCGGATGCGGCGGGTGTGCTGGCGCTCATTGAGCAACGGCACATCACCGTGTTGCATGGCGTGCCCACCCTGTATCACCTGCTCATGCGCGAGGATGCGTTCAACGCGGCACGACTGCGTTCGCTGCGTACTGGCGTGATTGCGGGCAGTGCCGTGGCCGAGGAGTTGGTGCGTCGCGTGCGTCGCTGGTGCGATGTGCTGGTGGCGTACGGACTCACGGAGACGGGACCGACGGTCACGATGACGCGCTTCACCGACAGTGCGGAGCGTCGCATGGCCACAGTGGGACGTGCGCTCCCCGGCGTTGACGTGATGGCAGTCGACGTGATGACGGGCGCATTGCACGGACCGGAAGCAGTTGGCGAGATCGCCGTGCGCGGCGTCGGACTGATGCAGGGTTACCTGCGCATGCCGACAGAAACCGCCAAGGTGCATACGCCGGAAGGGTTCTTTCTCACTGGTGATCTGGGGATCATCGACGAGGAGGGGTATGTCAAGATTCTCGGACGACGCCAGGAGACGATCTCTCGCGGGGGCAACCAGCTCTACCCGCGCGAACTCGAAGATCACCTGCGGGCGCATCCGGCAGTAGACGATGTCTGCGTGATCGGCGTTCCCCACGATACGCTGGGGGAGCAGGTCTGCGCGTGCATCGTTCCGGTTGAAGGTGCGGTCATCACCGGGAGCGAAATCAAACGCTTCGCGAAGGAGTCGATGGCCGCCTGGAAAATTCCCGATCTTGTTCGCTTCTTCGATGCCTTTCCCATGACGGGCAGCGGCAAAGTGCGGCGACGAGAACTCGCACGGGCCATCGCGCTCGATCACACAGTTACGCACTCAGGGTAGTCATGAATCCACGTCACCTCCGGCCGGCACCATCGCCGAGCCGCTCCGTTGCACCGTTTCACCGCGGCCCGCAAGCCGCTCCCGCAATGTCCGCTGGCGCACCACCAACGTCGGCACCGAATGCTGCACTGCTCATCGATTTTGACAATGTGACGATGGGGATTCGCTCCGACCTGCAGGGAGAACTGAACAACCTGCTCTCGTCGGACATCATTAAAGGGAAAGTGGCGGTGCGTCGCGCCTACGCGGACTGGCGCCGCTATCCGCAGTACATCGTGCCACTCACCGAATCGTCGATCGACTTGATCTTCGCGCCCGCCTACGGCACCTCGAAGAAGAACGCGACCGACATTCGTCTCGCCATTGATGCGATGGAGTTGGTGTTCACGCGCCCCGAGATCGGCACGTTTGTGTTGCTCTCCGGCGACTCGGATTTCTCGAGCATGGTGATCAAGCTCAAGGAATACGGCAAGTACGTCATCGGCGTCGGCATTCGCGAGTCGTCCAGTGATTTGCTGGTGATGAATTGCGATGAGTACTACTCGTACAACGCACTGGCGGGGCTCACCAAGACCGGCGACGAAGACGAGTCGACGCGATGGGATCCGTGGGAGCTGGTGACCGAAGCGGTGACGCGTATGAAGCGCAACGGCGACGTCATGCGCTCTGATCGACTCAAGCAGGTGATGCAGGAGATCGACTCATCGTTCGACGAGAAGCTGCTCGGCATGCCCAAGTTCTCGCGCTTTGTGCAGGACGCGGCAAACAAGGGGCTGCTGCGCGTCAACAAGCTTGAGAGCGGTCAGCTCGAGATCGACGCACCAGCGAGCGACGGCACGGTGGGGTCGCCTTCAGTTGTAGCCGTCGCTGGCGTTGACACTGAAACAGCTGAACAACGTCGTGAGCGAGAACGCGAACGCGACGAGCGTCGTGGACGACGCGGCCGTCGTGGCCGCGGTCGGGATCGTGAACGCGTGGAACGCCCCGACACGGACACCGGGTCGTTCACAGCAGAAATGCCCGTCGAATCGCCGTCAATCGTGACGCCCGCGTTGCCAACACCTCCTTCGGCGGCGCTCCCGGACATTATCATCGAAACGGCGCGAGACGTGCCGCCAGCCGCTTCGCCCGCCCGCGTCAACGATCCTCGCGATCGCGCCCGTGTTCGGCTTGAACGTGACCCCGCCGCGCGCCCTCCCCAAGCGGCCAATCCGTTCGCGCTGGCCTTCGGCGAAACCGTAGCCCCGACCGTTGGCATCAGCGGTGAGCGACTCACCCGGAGCGAGGCGTTCGATCTGGTGCGCCGCTCCGTGGAGTCGCTCGTCCAGGGCGAAAGCGCCACCAGCGCCAGCGCCGCGCGGCAGCGGGCGTTTGAACTTCTCGGGCGGGACAGTGAGTCGCTCAGCATGCGCAACTTTGAGCGCATCCTGCAGGACGCGCACGACGCCAGCATGATCGACCTGCGACGTCGCGGTAACGACTTCGAGCTCGCCCGGGCGGCCGATGCCGCCCCGATCACCGAGCAGCTCAAGTCAGTCGACCAGGCGCAAGCGGCCGTGGCGGCGGCCAACGCGCCGCCTCCGGCGCCGCGTGGCATGTCGCACCGCGGTGTCGCCCCGCGCGGTGGCATGGGCGGACGTGGAAAAGGACCCGCAGGGCCGTCGGCCGAGTTGCTCATGGTGGGGGTCGTCGGGCCCCGCGCCGGCGCGTCGGCTGTTCCGGCCGAAGCTCCAGTCGCTGCTCCGGCGGTGGCGGTCGCCACGCCTGTGGTGCCGCTCGAATCAGAACCAGCGGCGGCAGAGAAGAAGCCCGGCGCTCGCAAGCAGGCCAAGACTGCGCCGACCAAGACTGCGCCGGTCAAGGCTGCTGCGGTCAAGGCACCGGCCAAGACCGCGGCAAAGACGGCAAAGGTGCCTGCCAGCGCCGCTGGCAAGGC
>JAYSVL010000540.1:0-3469 GCA_043718595.1 Gemmatimonadaceae bacterium | reverse complement strand
ATCAAAGTGCTCCAGACCGTTGGCGTCATCATCGTGGGCAATTCCGTGATCAGCGCGATTCTCATGGTGTTGCTCCGTCATCCACTTGGCGCGTCCATGCGACTCGGCGCGAGCTTCGGTCAGATCGGCGAGTTCTCCTTCATTCTCGCCGGCATGGGCGTGACGATGGGTGTGCTGACGAATGATGTGCGCAGCATGATCCTCGCCGCATCGCTGGTCACGATCACGTTCAATCCAGTGCTCTACCTCGTTGTCGATCGTCTGGCAACGCGACTCGCGTCGTATCCGCGGCTGCTTGCCCTTCTCGAGCGCGAGCAGGCCCCGCAAAGTGTGTTGACCGACGTGTTCATGGGCACGCCAACCAATCACGCGATTGTGATTGGCTACGGTCGTGTGGGGCGCACGATCAGCGACGCGCTCACACGGCTGGGCAAACCGTTTGTGGTGATCGAGCAAGACCGGCGTATTGTAGATGCGATGCGCACCCTCAACGTGCCAACGATCTATGGAGACGCCACGCGACACGGTGTGCTCGACTACGCCAAACCAGAGTTCGCAAAACTGCTGATCATCGCGTCGCCAGATCCCTACCGCTCACAGCACATCATTGAGCTGGTGCGCAAACACAATGCCGACATCCAGGTCATCGTCCGTACGAGCGGCGATGGCGAACAGGAGTGGTTCGAGCGGCTCAAGGTGAGCAAAGCGTTAATGTCCGAACGCGAACTGGCGCTCGGGATGGCCTATCACTCCATGCTCGCGCTTGGCGCAAGCGTGAGTCAGACCGACAACATCGTGCGTCTGATGCGCGGCGGTCAGCGTTTGTCGACCGTGGAATTCACCGCGCTCACCATGCCCGCAACGACGGCTGCGGCCGAGTAGGCGGCGCGACGACGCTAGCGGTCCCGGTCGCGAACGAGCGCCAGGATAGCCGACTGCTGGACGACCAAGAACTGCTCATTCTCGAACGTGATCTCAACGGCAGCCTTGCGAAAAAACAGCGCGTAATCGCCAACACGCGCTTGCATTGGCACGTAGCGCGCTTCCGGCTCGCTGTCACTGGTGCGCCAGGGGTCTTCGCCGCCGTGATCCGATAAATCCGGCAACGCGAGCCCCGGCCCCGTGGACACAATCTCCCCGCCCTGCACCGCCTGACTGTCGATGGCCGTGCTCGGGAGGTACAAGCCAACCTTGGTGCGCTGATCACCGTCTTCGGCCTTCACCAGCACGCGGTCACCGACCACCAGCAGCTGTTTGTTTTTCCTGATCATACGCGGAATGTAGTTGCGGGCACTGCCTACTTCACCAGATGAAAGGTCGCCTGACGTTTGAACGCCCAGCGCACCTTTCCTGAGGCGTCGATGATTACGTCCTCTTCCTGCATGGATCGTACCGGCTGATTGCCCCATTCCGCGACCGGCGTTGTTGCTTGCAGTTCGATCGAGTACCACATCCCCGGAATCACGGTGTGGTCACCACGCCCCGGTACGCCGGCTTGATAATCCCACAGCCCGATGAGGGCGCCGGCGCCATGGCCGTTCAGCCCGATCGGATGACTGTAGATCGTCCCGTCAATTTTGTCGGCTTTCATCCGCGACAGCGACGCGGCGAGAATCTGGTTACCCGTGCGACCGGGACGAAGTTCTTCGGTAGTGATGTCCTGCATGCGATTCGAGGCAAGCAAGGCCTTCTTGAGACCCGCGGGCACGTCAGTTTCTCCGGCCTTGAGCACGTAGCCCATGTGCTGCGTGTCCGTGTTCAAACCCATCGCCGTCACGCCGAAATCACAATGCAACACATCGCCGCGCTGGATGGTCGGATTGACGCCTACCAACTCGCCACCGAACTGCCGCTGCACCTCGACGCTCGGCTGGAACCATGTACTGAGCCCAAGGTCCGCCAAACGCTGCCGCATCCACCACACCACGTCGTCAGTTTTTGTCAGACCGGGCGTGATGACCTTGTTGGAGAACGCCTCCTGAATGATTGCCCACGCAACACGATTGAGGTCGGTGAACGCGGCTTCCTCTTCCGGTTGACGCGATGCAATCATGTCCACGGCCAATGCTTCAGCCGGAACCATTTTTGCAACAAGCGCCGGGCCGAGCGCTTGTTGCATTCCGTCACGCTCACCGCTCGACAACCCGTCGGCGAAGGCAAACGTGCGCGACGTGTTGATGGCGATTTTCTTCGGATTGCGTTGTTCGATGACTTGTTTGAGGACGGACCATTGATCATCACCCCAGAGCTCCGCTGTGCGAGCGCTGGTTCCACTACCTGCCGCTGGTGCCGCGACGGCTTTCTCGCTCCGCACCGCCTTAAACACGTTGCCTTGTGACGTGCCGCCGAGCGCGATCCGTTCGATGCCATCTTTCACGCCGCGATCGAAGAACACGTAGATGGTGCGACGACGCGCCGCAAACGTGGTTGGTGACGTAATCGCGAGAAACACAGGATCTTCCGCATACTCGCGCATCGGCACGACCCACATGTCGATGCCTTGTCGCCGCATCAACGCGGGCAGCGTGCGCTCCATGCGCAACTCCAGCCACTGCTGCTGGCGAAACGCCTGATCACGCAGTGTGCCAAACGGTCGGAGCGTATCAGCGGCCGTGGAGCCCGAAGTACGCGCGCCTTTGGTGGCTGGCGTGACGACCGGCTGTGCGAGGGACAGCGTGGGAATGGCGAGAGCCAAGAGGAGGCGCATGCGATCGACTGCGAGAAGGTGGACGGATGATGGACCGACTGTAGTCTGCCCGGAAGATACGAGGTGAAGCGGTTAAGTCGTTGAACGCATCCCTGCGGGCGCACGTTTGTCGAGTACACGTCGCACCAACTGCACACAGCCGGCGAGGACGAGGGCAAACACGATCATGACGACGGCGCGTTCCACGAGTGTCTGTGCGGCCATCGGCCACCAGTCACTCCACGTCGCGACGCGCGAGCCAAACCGTTCGCGGTGCAGACCGATGAGTAGCGAGCTCACACCCATCTCCGCCACCACTTCGATCAGCACGAAGATCACGACACGCAGCGGCCAGCGCCGGGTGGGGAAATTCCCCAGATGCCAGGTCAGCATGCCGCACAAAATGAGCACGCCGCCGGTGAGGCCGATCACAAACGCCACCCAGCCCGCGCTCATCGTGGCGCCGAGCACCAGTGCGCGATAGAGGCGCAACACCAGCCCGGTGAGAAACGCTGGTTCGATCGCGCGGACTGCGAACGCGCGGAGCGGATGCAGATGCTCCTCGCCCCAGAGGACGACATCGCGGGGAAAGAAACGAGCCATGTCCTCGCAAGCTACCGCGAGCGCACCGTGGCGCCACCCGCCGACGCGCCCAAACCGTCAGCGCGTGACCGGCTCCGTCGCGCTGACGCGACGCACATCGACGACAAGCGGACCCTTGGCACTTTGCGGCCCAAACATCGGCGCAAACTTCTGTCCGAAGAGAATCTCATTGGCCTGATA
>JAYSVL010000539.1:0-3469 GCA_043718595.1 Gemmatimonadaceae bacterium | reverse complement strand
GTGAAATCCCCTCAAGGATGGCACGGAGTGGCTACGCGCCGTGGCCGCTTTTCAGGCGTTCTTTACTGGCCGCATTTGGGTGTTCGGTGACAGTGCCGTCGTCGCAAGGCTTGCATGTGCGATCTGACGAGACACATATGCTCCCCGATGTCGCCTTTCAGAAGGTGAGTGCGTATCAGAATGTTGACCAGACCTGGGCGACGTTCCAGGTCGGCGACGGTGCGGCGCCCAACTTTGTACCGCTGAGCACAAACCGGGAAATGCTGACGGATGGCCACCGATACACGATGGTGATTCTTCGCAGCGAAGACGGCACCGGTTATCAAACGCGCGTGCTCCGTGATGTGGTAACGAACGAGCCAGGCATGGCGCGGTTGCGCGTCATCCATGCGGCTCCTGGTGCGCCAGGTGTGATGGTCAAAGCGCGCAGCGGCGAAACGTTATTTGATGGTGTGGACTACAGCGATGAGGCCGGTTTTAAGTCGATTGCACCGAGGAGTGGTGTGCTCGAGTTTCGCGTCAACGACGGCAAGCAGATGCTCGCAAGCACGCCGAACCTGTCGTTTGAGGCGGGTAAATCGTACACGCTGGTGATCACGAAAACCCAGAAGGGAAAGGTCCAGTCGTTCTGGTTCGAAGACGCGGCACAGATGTAACACGAAGCAGTTTGTAACGTCGGTCACAAAAACGGGTCAGCGATTCGACAGGTATTGACGCCGACGTTACATATTGATTGAAGATTGACCGCCGGGCAGTGAGTGAGCTCAGCCAGCGTCAACGAATTCATGGGACCGTACCTCGTGGTGCGGTCCCGCGGACGCACGTGAGCCTTGCGCGATGAAGCGCGGAGGAGTGTTGATGAGCAAGTGGTACTATGGCCAACTAGAGTTTGCATGGGGCGCAGGTGGTCGGCAGGTTGAGCGCGCGCTCGACGTGGGACGCCGATGATCGAGCGACGCGCGCTCGTGGTGGACGACAACGCTGATATTCGCGAGAGTCTGGCGGTGTTGCTGGAGCTGCTCGGCTTCGCGACGGTAGCCGAGGACTGCGGTGCCAAAGGGCTGGCACGGTTGAACGCGACGTGCGCAACATCATCGGAGTTCGACGTGGCGTTTGTCGACGTCAGCATGCCCGAGATGAGTGGATACGAGTTCGCACAGGCGTATCGTTCGATGCAACCCAACGCGCGGACCGTGATGGTCGCGATGACGGGCTGGGCGTCGGCCAGGGATTGCGAGCGCGCACTCGAGGCAGGATTTGACGTACACATGCACAAGCCACTCGACATGCAACGTCTTCGTGATTTGCTCGGAGCGCTGCCGAATCGTGCGCGTCCAGCAGTTGAAGCATCACCCTCCATCGAGTGAGCTGACCTTGACGCTTCCCACTGCAGGAGTGTTCTCCCGCAACACCGCGTCAAGACTGGTCACGCACTCCATGCAGAGCGTATCGATGTAGCTCCTGCAGTCAATTGTGCCAGCGCGTGCGATCCACTGACTTCACTGCGCCCACGGCTTGCGGAACCCGCATTGGTCACATTTCACGCTCGCGTCAAACCAAAGTCTTCCCGAACGACGGAAAATCTGGATGAAACCGTTCCCACCGTATTCGCGCGGCTATGTGATGGCCGTCATGACACTCGCCGCATCGGCCATCATGGCGTGTGCGCAGCGCGCCGATCACATGGCCGACTCATCGCTTGCCATGCAACCGACGGACTCGGCCGCCAACGCTATGGCTGCGACGCGCGTGATGACGGATAGCACGGGGATGGGCGTGCAGACCGCCATGTCGGCGCCGGATCAGATGAACACGCGAATGTCCGACAGTTCACTCGCCGCGTTCATTCTCACCACCGATCGCGGAGAAGTGGAAGCCGCGCGGCTCGCAATCTCCAAATCGAAGCATGCTGATGTGAAAGCGTACGGCCAGTCGATGATTTCGGCGCACCGAGCGGATCTGGCGGCCGTGCAGCGTCTGGCGGTAAGCGGGGGTGCGGTCATGCCGGGCGGCGGCGCACGAAATGACGCCACGGCGAAACTTGTCGAGATGCAGACCGCCGTCATGGGGCAGTTAAACGGCGCCACCGGAGAAACGTTCGACCGTGTGTATATCGACGCGATGGCGCGCGGCCATCAGTTTGTGCTCACCACATTGAACAACGCCACAATGTACGGCAGCGCATCGCCAATCATGGCGCATGCCAAAACACTGATCCCCACCGTCCACGAACACCTGCAGCGTGCGATGAAACTGCAGGGGCAAATGGCGAGCACGATCAAACCATAAGCCTCGGCAGCGGCAGTTGTGACAATGCGACCGTTTGATTGTCGCCGTGATCGGTGCTCTCGTCGTCGGTTATGGCACCATTCACTACGGCGATGAGCGAGGCAACATTGCCACCGGGTCGATATGGTAAACACCTGATTCCATCAATTTCTCGACAGTAACCCTCACCAGCGTGCACGGTGTGACGATGGTTTCCGGTAGTTGCACGGTATGTGGCATTCGGTGGGAGTCGCTATTGCTTGAAGTAGCTAATCTGGCGTTAACGTCACGGCTACGGTTGCCGCGCAAGCCAACGATCCACAAAGTCGTTGACGATGTGTGCATCGACATCACCGTGACGCACGAGCAAACCAACGACGCGCTGTCGATGACCACGCGCATGCAGCGTCTGGTTTGACAGCACGTTGCCGAGCACAATGTTCCATGTGCCGCGTAGTGCCGACCATTGACTGGACCAGAGCGCTCGTAGACGCTGCGATGCGGTACGCATAACGTCCGAAGTGCCCACTGGTCGCGGTTCTGCCCGAGTGATCATCCGTTCGCCCCGCTGCCATCCGGGATGTGTCATCGACATGAGAGGCGTTGATCGAGAGTAGCGTGAGCCCAGTGTGCCCGGTCGGGCACGCGTGCAATGTGCCGACAGCTGGCAGGCGCAGCTATTTGCTGCGCGACGAGTCTTTCTCTATCTCGAACGAGACATGGCGCACGGTCCCGGCGGCACCGCATCGTGAAGGAGCACTGTCAACAGGAACACGCACCCGTTGATCGAGCGCGCGGCGTGTTCGACACCCGGGCGCAGGACAAGAACATCACCCGCCGTGAGCGGGTAGTCAGTACGTCGCACCGAGAATACGACTTCGCCTTCTATTAGGTGGATCGTGACGAAGGCATCGGTGCTGTGTGCGGGCAGCGTGCCTCCGGCGCCGATCTGCATCATCGTCAGTCGGAGTGGACCCTCTTTCACGATCGTCCGCGCAGTTCGGCCGTGCGACGTGACGAGCGCGAAGTCCAGCTGCAGGTCGCCTTTCGTCAGGTGATGCACCTGCACGTCGGCATCGAGTACGCGGTTCATCGATGACATTATTTCACCGTTGCAGCCGCGGTCACCCGCAGGCAGTGCATCTGGTCGAAACTGCGGCGCATTTCGACGACCGCCGGACGTGCCAGATCAACGTCGACC
>JAYSVL010000538.1:0-3471 GCA_043718595.1 Gemmatimonadaceae bacterium | reverse complement strand
ACGCCTGACCGGCGGCCAGGGCCACCACCAACGTGCTGAACGCGACCCACCCGATTGCCTTCTGTATCCGCATGTTGCCCGTCTCCGTCAGTGAACCCGTGTGCATCCATTGGGCGGATGCTATCTTCGACGCCAGCACGTTCGCGTGAGAAGCGTTGCGCGTCAGAACTGCTTTGAAGTAACGCGAGCCTCCCCCTCTGTCCAGACCGACCCCTGATTCCGATGGGTTTGATCAGACGCCTGTTCCATCATTCCGCTGCGGCGGCCGCGCGAGCGCGACTCGCCTGGTGTCTGACCCTGCTCGTCGGCATGCTGACGGCGCGTCCGTCGGCCGCGCGGGCGCACGACATTCCGGCAAACGTGTTGGTGCGCATGTTCGTCAAGCCGGACGGCCGCACGCTGCGTCTGCTGGTGCGCGTGCCGCTGGATGCGATGCGCGATGTGAAGTTTCCTGAGCGCGGCGCCTATCTCGATCTGGCGCGTGCGGACGTGTTCCTGCGCGATGCGGCTCGGCTGTGGGTCGTTGACGGTGTGGAGGTATTCGAAGGCGAGGTGCACCTGCGCAGTGCGACGGTTGTCTCGGTACATGCCTCGCTGGCTTCAGATTTGGCGTTTCGCAGTTACGGCGACGCGCTCCAGTCACTCCAAAGCGATGGGTTGCCGGTCACCACCGATGTGCCCTGGAAGCAGGCAATGCTTGATGTGCTGCTGGAGTATCCGATCACTTCCGCCACGAGCCCGTTTTCGATGCGACCGGCGCTGGCACATCTAGGCGTCCGCACCACGACTGTCCTGCGTTTTTTGCCAGTGGGCGGCGCGGAGCGGGCCTTTGAGTACGCTGGTGACCCCGGACGCGTCGCGCTTGATCCACGCTGGTCGCAGGCCGCGTGGCGGTTCGTGAGCCAAGGGTTTGTGCACATCTTCAGCGGCATCGACCATCTCCTGTTCCTGCTGTGTCTCGTCATTCCGCTGCGTCGGTTTAAAGAACTGGCGCTTGTAGTGACGTCCTTTACGGTTGCACACTCTATCACTCTTGTTGCGTCGGCCGCGGGATACGCACCTGGCACGCTCTGGTTTCCGCCGCTTGTTGAGGTCCTGATTGCGGCGTCCATTGTGTACATGGCGATCGAGAACATCCTCGCTCCGGCGGTGCACCGTCGCTGGTTGCTTGCTGGAGTATTTGGCTTGATCCACGGTTTCGGGTTTTCCTTTGCGTTGCGCGACACGTTGCAGTTCGCCGGCTCACATCTTTACACGTCGCTGGCGGCGTTCAACGTGGGTGTGGAGCTCGGGCAGCTGGCGGCACTGGCCGTGGCGGTGCCCGTGTTGTCGTGGGCGTTCCGTCATGTGGCGGAACGAATGGGAACGATTGTGCTGTCGGCCGTCGTTGCCCACACCGCGTGGCATTGGATGATGGAACGTTGGGCTACGCTCTCGCAGTATCATTTCACGATGCCAGCCTTTGACACCTTGCTGCTCGCCAACATCATGCGCGCAACCGCGATCCTCATGGTACTGGGCGCCGTCGTTCACGTGATACGTGGCGCTCGTCACAAGCGAGCGCGTGCGCTGCCGGCGAGCGCGGCGAGGCCCTTGACGTCTGAGAAGACGGCGGCGCTGCTTGCCTTGGCTGTGGTGGGAGGTATGTTCGGGGCGCGCGTGCTCGGTGCCCAGGCGGTCGCGATTCGGCCGGTTGTCAGTCTGCGCGTGCCGCTGGAACGTTTCGTTCTGTCAGGCGCGCTCCGCCAGGATTCGGTACGGAGCACGATGACGGGCGTGTACACTGCGGAACAAGCGACCAAAGGCAAGGACGTGTTCACCGGCATTTGCGTCGGTTGTCACACGTCGGTGTCGCAGAGCGGGCCGGAGTTTGCGAAGCGCTGGATGGGGAAGCTGTTGTGGGAGTTCTACGACTACGTGAGCAAGGCGATGCCTGAATCGGCGCCGGCGACACTTACGGAGGAGGAGTACGTAACGGTGACGGCATACGTGCTGAAACTGAACGGCATGCCGCCTGGGGAACAACAACTGACCGCGGACTCGCTGCTGCTGCGTGGCATTCGGATCGACACGCTATCGAGCAGCAACGCGGTCAGCATTAACAACAGGGTGCGCAACACCAGCAACAGCGTGCGCAACACCAGCAACAGCGTGCGCAACACCAGTAACAGCGTGCGCAACACCAGCAACAGCGTGCGCAACACGTGGAGCGGGACGACAACATACGCGCATCCACCGTTGATGACGCGGACACATTTCGCAGGACGGGAGAAGCCATGATGCAACGTTCGACCAAACGGATGTTCGGGATAACACGCACTGTCGGCGCGTTCGTCGTCGTCGCGTTGGGGGTGTACGCAGCGCGCTCCACCGCGCAAACGGGAGCACCGCTGGTACGTGGCAACGCCGTCGGAGAATGGCGCTACTGGGGCGCCGACGCGTGGAGCACCAGATACTCTCCGCTCGATCAGATCAACGCGTCCAACTTCGATTCGCTGAAAGTTGCGTGGAGCTGGGATGCGAGCCCGTTTGGTAAGGACGAGTACTATCGCGCAACGCCGCTCTACGCGAACGGACGTTTATTCACGGTGGCGTCGACGCGGCGCCTTGCGATGGCGATTGATCCATCCAACGGCGAAACGCTTTGGATGTACCGACTCGACGAGGGTATTCGCTGGCAGAAAGCGCCGCGACAGTTTGCTGGACGTGGCTTGTCGTACTGGACCGACGGCCGCAACGAACGTGTGCTGCTCGTCACGCCGGGATACCATCTGGTGTCACTCGACGCGAAAACTGGGCGTCCGGATCCGCTGTTTGGCAAGAACGGTGTCGTTGACCTGATGGAAGGGTTGGGGATTCCGATCGTACCGCTGGCCGTCGACGATGCCGGACCGCTGATCATCAGCGACGCGGCACCGATGCGCAAAGCGAAACCGGGTGAGACGTGGGACCCGATCAAAAAGATTGGCGCCGACGGCACGGTGGGGATCGATCCAGCGGCCGGGCAGATCGCGGCGAGTTCTCCGCCGATCGTCGTTGGCAACATGCTCGTCGTCGGCAACTCGTCGATTCACGGATACTTTCCGATTCGCACGCATAACGTGCCCGGTTTTGTTCGCGGATTCGATATCCGCACGGGCAGACAAGTCTGGAAGTTCAATCTGGTGCCGCAGCCGGGTGAATTTGGCGCTGACACGTGGAAGAACGGATCTAAGATCGGCTCGAAGGGCGTGGGCAAAAACGACGCGTGGGCGCCATACGCCGCCGACCCAGACCTCGGCTTGGTGTACATCCCGGTGGGCATGCCGTTGATGGATGAGTACGGCGGCCATCGTCCGGGTGACAACCTGTACGGCAACAGCCTGGTTGCGCTCGACGCGAAGACGGGATTGCGGAAATGGCATTTCCAGATGGTGCACCACGACATATGGGACTACGACACCCCGATGTCTCCCAACCTGCTCGACATCA
>JAYSVL010000537.1:0-10718 GCA_043718595.1 Gemmatimonadaceae bacterium | reverse complement strand
ATCTTGTCGCAGACAAACGTCGCCGTGAAATGTGCCGAGTCCGTGGCGCTCGCGTTCGCTGAGACCTGATGAATATCTGTCGGTCGCTCGTGAAAGGTACCACCGGCGCGATAGACGCTGTCCCGCCCACCGCGGACTTGCATGCGCATCGCGCCGGAAATCACGTACACGACCACGGCGCAGCCATGGCTGTGCGGCGCCGATGACGCGCCGGGTGGGACGCGGATGTCCACCACCTTCATCACTAAATGCTTGCCGTCCATCTCCGGCAGCGGCTGGTCAAACGCCAGACCGTTTCGCGTCGGCTGCGGTTGCGCGGTGCTTGCCGCGACCGGTCGGTACACAAGCAGCACACCAAAAATCAGAGCGCTGAACATCACGGAGCGTCGCGGAAGGCGCATGGAGCGCGTCTCGAAAGGAGGGTTCGCCGACAAGGGGACTGCACGTGTACCAATAGTGCGTGCTGGGACTATTCTTCGCAGCACGTTTCGCCGCTCACTTCTTATCTGTCGCCAATGGCCGCGTCCAGTCTCCTCACCCTGATCGACGATATCTCGGCGCTGCTCGACGACGTCGCCGTGCTGACCAAGGTCGCCGCGCAAAAGACGACGGGTGTGATGGGCGACGATCTGGCGCTCAACGCCGAGCAGGTGTCCGGCGTGTCGACCGATCGTGAACTGCCGATTGTGTGGGCGGTGGCTAGGGGTTCCCTGCTCAACAAGCTCATTCTTGTCCCTGCGGCGCTCGGCATCAGCGCGTTTGTCCCCGCAGCGATTCTGCCGCTGCTGATGATTGGCGGCGTGTTCCTGTGTTACGAAGGGTTCGAAAAAGTGTGGCACAAGTTTGCGCACGACGACGCAACCGACGCGGCGGAGCGGGCTGAACGCCTGCACGGCCTCGTCGATCCATCGGTCGATCTGGTTGCCCTCGAACGCGGGAAGATTAAGGGCGCGATTCGCACGGACTTCATATTGTCAGCAGAGATTATTGTCATCGCGCTCGGTACCATGGCCTCGCAACCGATTGCGCAACAAGTGCTCGCCCTGAGTTTTGTTGCCATCGGCGTCACGATCGGGGTCTACGGCCTCGTCGCGGGGATCGTAAAGGTCGATGATCTTGGGCTCCGGCTGCGGCGCGATGCGGCTCCCGCAGACGTCGCGTATCGGGTTGGCAGCGGCATTCTCGTTGTTGCGCCGAAGATCATGAAGACGCTGTCGGTGCTGGGGACGGCAGCGATGTTTATGGTTGGTGGCGGGATTGTGGTGCACGTTGTGCCGGCGCTCGAGCATCTCGCCGCGCGCTGGAGTGAGGGCGGCGGTCTCACGGCGACGCTCATCTCGGCCCTGCTCGACGCGGTCGTTGGCATTGGCGTGGGTGCGATTTGCGTCGCGATAATGAGCGCGGTCAAACGCGTCCGGACACGCAAGCCGGACGGCGCGTAGCCCGCGCTGCTTGCGCCAAACGGTGCCGGTGGGCAGCGTTTGGAGTTCGACGGACGCGCAGCTCCCTTCCCTCTCGCTTTCGGCCTGTCATGCAGCGTCGCACCTTCGTCCTCCAGACTGCGGCGGCTCTCGCCGCCATGCCAACCACGTTGTCTGCCGCTTTGCGAAGGGCGGCGCCGCCGTTTCGCATCTCGCTCGCCCAGTGGTCGTTCCACAAAGCGCTCTTCGCGAAAACGATGGACCATCTCGATTTCGCCCGCGTTGCCCGTCGCGATTACGGCATTGAAGGGATTGAATACGTCAACGCGTTTTTCAAGGACAAGGCGAACGACGCGCCGTATCTCGCAGAGATGAACAAACGCGCCAAAGACGAGGGCGTATACCAACATCTCATCATGATTGACGGTGAAGGCGCGCTTGGCGATCCAGACGATGCGAAGCGCAGTCGCGCTGTTGAGAATCACCGTAGGTGGCTTGATGCGGCCAAGACGCTCGGCTGCGCGACGATTCGCGTGAACGCACAAAGTACCGGCACGCCCGAAGAACAGGAACGCCTTGCGGCGGACGGACTGCGACGTTTGGTGGAGATCGCTGCACCAATGAAGCTCAACGTCATCGTCGAGAACCACGGTGGGCTCTCGTCGCACGGCGACTGGCTGGTGCGTGTGATGAAACGCGTTGATCATCCGCGCATGGGAACGCTGCCAGACTTTGGCAACTTCTACGAGTACGATCGTTATCAAGCCGTTGGTGAGATGATGCCGTTCGCCAAGGCCGTGAGTGCCAAGTCGCACAACTTTGACGCCGACGGTAACGAAACCGGCACTGACTACAAACGTATGCTGCAGATTGTCCTCAAGGCGAAGTTCAAGAGCTGGGTGGGGATTGAGTACGAAGGCACCGTGTTGCCGGAACCCGAGGGTGTGCGCGCCACGTTGCGTCTGCTGCAACGGCTGCAAAAAGAACTGGTCTGAGCGGTCGCCGCGCGCGCTCCGCGCGTGGCACATGTGATCTCGCCACGCAGCTATGTACGCCACCTGCATTTTTTGTCACGGCGCACTTGGCGCAAACGGCGAAATTGAATCGTTTCCCGTCGGCAAGCGCATCGCGTTTGATGCCGCCAAAGGCCGACTGTGGGTGCTGTGTCCCGTGTGCGATCGCTGGAATTTGTCTCCACTCGACGAGCGCTGGGAAGCGGTAGAGCGGGCCGAAGCGTTGTATCGCGGCACCCCGACGCGCGTGGCCACTGGCGAAATTGGCTTGGCGAAACGGAGGAGTGGACTTGAGCTCATTCGTATTGGTCAGCCCTTGCGGCCGGAGTTCGCCGCGTGGCGTTATGGACGTCAGCTGCAGTCGCGATTCCGGCGCGCGTGGTTTGAGCGTGGCATGCAGGCAGCGGACGAGAGTCGCGTCATGCGCGCAGTTGGCTGGACGTTATGGCTTGGCGCACCTGCAGTGCTCGTTGCGACACTCCCTCTGATCATTGCGCGCAAGGTGCGCGAAGGCATCGCCGACGCGCGACGGATACATGGCATCGCAGTCGACGGTGAGCAACTCGCGGTGCATGGCTGGCATCTCAAGTCGTTACAGCTTCGCGCGGATCCAGTCGACCGCTGGCAACTCAACATCCTGCACACCACGGGACGCGCCGTCGCTCGCGGCAACGACGTCATGCCACTGCTCGGTCGCATGTTGCCGCACATGAACGCGCTCGGTGCGTCGGCTGAGCAAGTGCGGCAGGCCGTGGCCAAGATTGAACACTTTCGCGAGCCCGAGCGATTGCTCGACTTTGTCAGTACTCGATCATCCGCCGATCAGCGCCTGACAACGGCTGTTGCCTACGAACAACGGTTGGCCCTGGAAATGATGGCCCACGAGGAGAGCGAACGACGCGCCATGGATGGTGAGTTGGCGACTCTTGAAGCGGCATGGCGGGAGGCGGAGGAGATTGCGGCCATCGCCGACAACTTGCTGTTGCCGGAGCGTGTGCGTCGCCTGCTGCAACGTGACAAATAAGACATTGTGACGCGCGTCAGGCATTGACGCCTTGTACGTCTCTATGTTCTCGTCGCGCTAGACAGCCGGCCGACACCGATAAAATGTGTCGGCCGACTCGTCTACGCTTGTTTCACCTCGGTGAGCAACTTGCCAAGCGTACCCTTGGCGTCACCAAACAACATCTGCGTCTTGGCATTGTAGAACAGCTCGTTCTCGATACCCGCAAAGCCCGCGCTCATCCCGCGCTTGAGCACGATGATGCGCCGCGCCTGATCGGTGTTGAGAATCGGCATGCCAAAAATCGGACTGCCCGGATCGGTGCGCGCGGCAGGATTCACCACGTCGTTCGCACCAATCACCAGCACCACATCCGTGCGTTCGAATTCCGGGTTGATGTCGTCCATGTCCACCAGTTTGTCATACGGCACGTTCGCTTCGGCGAGCAACACGTTCATGTGACCGGGCATACGCCCCGCCACCGGGTGAATAGCGAACTTGACAGTCGCACCGCGCTTCTCCAGCACGTCCATCAACTCGCGCACCTGATGCTGCGCCTGTGCAACGGCGAGTCCGTACCCCGGCACGACAATCACCTGCTGCGCGTACGCCAGTTGTAGCGCCGCTTCTTCCACGTTCGTGGTCTGTACAGTGAGTCCTTCGGCCAACTTGCCGCTGCCACCGGCCGTCGCACCGAACGCGCCGAAGATGACGTTGCCGAGCGATCGGTTCATCGCCTTGCACATCACCTGACTGAGGATGATGCCTGATGAGCCGACCAGCGCGCCGGAAATGATCAGCACTTCGTTCTGGATGATGAACCCTGTCATTGCACCGGCAAGACCGGAGTACGAATTGAGGAGCGAGATGACCACCGGCATGTCGGCACCACCGATCGGAATCACTAACAGCACACCAAGCAGTAGCGAGAGCGCGACGAGCATGTAGAACGCGGCGTGCGGCGCGTGCGAATCCATCACCAGCCACACGGTCAAGCCGAGAATGACGGCGAATAAAGCGCCGTTCACCATCTTCTGCGCGGGGAAGGTGATCGGTTTGCCACGCATCACTTCCTGTAGTTTGGCCCACGCAATCAAGGAACCGGTGAGCGTCACGGCCCCGATCAGCACCCCGAGGTGCGTCGATGCAGCGACATCTGCCGTCGCGGCGACTCCCCGATCGCTCGTGTTCAGATACTCCGCGATCGCGACGAGCAGCGAAGCGCCACCACCAAAACCGTTCAGCAGCGCGACCATCTGCGGCATCGACGTCATCTGCACGCGATACGCGAGCAGCAGCCCCAGCGCGCTGCCAACTACAACGCCAGCGATGATGGCGGTATACGACACAATGCCCGTGTCGACCAGCGTCACCAGAATGGCGATAAGCATGCCAACCGCCGAAATCCGGTTGCCCTGTCTCGCTGTCTCCGGGCTTTGCAGTCGCTTAAGTCCCGTAATGAAGAGGACTGCGGCCAGGAGATACAGCAATCGCACCCACGTGCCGCCGATCACTTGGTGCCGTCCGTCGGACTCTTGCGAAACATCTGCAGCATGCGGTCGGTCACGGCGTATCCACCTACCACATTCATCATCGCGAACACGATCGCGAAGAACCCGAGCACCGATGACAGCCACCCGAAGTCGGCACCGGCCACAAGCAGCGCGCCGACGATCGTGATACCGGACACGGCGTTAGCCCCCGACATGAGCGGGGTGTGCAACGTCGACGGCACACGGCCGATCAACGCCGCGCCGAGATAGGTGGCGAGTACAAAGGCAACGATCCCGCTAATCAGTGATGCAGTCACGCGTCCTTCCTCCCGGTAACAATCATCGCCCCTGTGATTTCATCGGCGCGGTCGACATGCAGCGCGCCGTCTTTGGTGAGCACATGCTGAATGAAGGTGAGCACGTTTCGACTGAGCATCTGCGAGGCGTGGTACGGCATCGTCGCTGGGAGATTCACCGGCCCGATGATCTGCACGCCACACACGTCCACCGTCTCTCCCGCCTTCGTCCCTTCACAGTTGCCGCCCGACTCAGCGGCGAGATCAACAATCACCGACCCGGGTGCCATGGTCGCGACGGTCTCGGCGGAGATAAGACGTGGAGCAGCGCGCCCTGGGACCTGGGCCGTAGTGATCACCAGATCCATGCCCGCGAGATGTTCGCGCAACGCGGCCTGAATCGCTGTCTGCTGCTCTGCCGTTTGCTCTTTGGCATAACCGCCGGCGGTCTCCGAGTCGGCCGCAATCAGATTCTGCGCGACCACCGTTGCACCGAGTGACCGAATCTGTTCTGCGGCTGCCGCTCGAATGTCAAAGCCCGACACCACGGCGCCAAGCCGACGTGCGGTGGCGATCGCCTGCAATCCGGCCACACCGGCGCCGAGCACGCAGCACTTGGACGGAATAATCGTCCCCGCCGCCGTGGTCAGCATAGGCATGAACTTCATCATCGCCGACGCACCAACCAGCACCGCCTTGTAACCCGCCACAGTGGCTTGTGACGACAACACGTCCATCGATTGTGCGCGGGTGATGCGCGGCACCAGTTCGAGTGCGAACGCTGTCACGCCATGCGCATCAAGCGCGGCGATCGCTTCCGTGCTGGTGGACGGCTGCAGCAGCGACACGAGGTGACTGTGTCGGCGCATCAATCCAATCTCTGCGCCCGTCGGCTTCTGCACCTTGCACAGCAGATCCGCGTGTCCGAACACGCTGGCCGCATCGCCGATTGTCGCGCCAGCCTTTTCGTACGCGGTATCAGTGAACCCGGCACGACGTCCTGCGCCGCGCTCAACGGTCACACTCACGCCAACTTTTGTCAGACGGCCGACACTGTCCGGAACGAGCGCGACGCGTGCTTCGCCGGGCGAATGCTCGGTGGGAACGCCAACATTCATGCGAAAGAGGTCTGGGAGGGGTGACGCGAAACGGCGCGCGGGGTGCGCCGTGCGGAAGCTAGTAAACGTGCGGGCCGGAACAAGCAGGAGGGAGGCTGCGCGTGTCCGGCCCGTACACCCGCTTCCGCAACAGGGCTCAGCCCGGAGGCGGGTCGACGATCTTGCCCATGAACAGCGTGGTGCCGGTGAGCCGTTCGCGAATGGCGAAGACGAAGGGGCGATCGACACGCACGACGCGACGTACCGGAAACGAGGTGATGCCAATGCCAACGGCGGTGACTGCTGCAGCCTCGGTGCCAACCTCGTTGACGTTCACGTACGTCTTCTGTTTGACAAAACTGATGTACAAGTCACGACCGACCGTTGGAGAAAGACGCGTAAAGTCCGCCCCGCCGGGCACAAACGCGGCGCGCATACCCATCGTCTTGAGTGGCTCGGTGAGCATGGCTTCCCAGGCGAGCGTGAAGCGCGGCATGGACAAGTCCACCTCACCGGCGGCCAGCGACGCCACTGCGGCAGACCACGTGGCATCGGTGAGCGATGACACGAGTGTGTTCACCGACTCGCCGTCGCGCGGCAGCAGGATCGTCATCGAGAACGCGTCGCCGCCATACCCAAGGTCAACCACCGTCCGTCCGTCGGACACGCCGACGCGCATCGTCCCGCTGCGAAACATCGTGGGTACGGAGGCAATGCGGCCCGCCTCGGTGGTAAACGGTGCGCTGGTGGTTTTTGCCTTGTCGAACGCGTCCCGCCAGTCGCCTTTAAAGTAGATCGCATTCACCAGCAGCATCACGAGTTCCGGCGACAAATTGTCGACGATCGTTGTGATCTTCCCCTTCGTCTGGAGCGCGACCCAATCGTTGATGGACTTGACGGACGCTGGACTGGCGAAGTCGAGCGCCGACGACGTCGCGTCGAAGTACTGCGTGGCCTCGGCGAGGAATGAGGGCGCGACCGACGGTCCAAAACGTTTCTCGTACCAAATCGCGTTCGCAATTTGCAGGTCCACTTTCGGATCGAGTCCACGCAACAGCGTGATCAGGTCGCGATACGACGCACCAATAGACTCGCGCGACATGGCACCAAAACCGAGCGCGGTGCGCATTTCGTCGTAGGTGGTGCCCGCAGCGCCGTTGAGCGTCATGCTGAGCGCCATCGACGCGGAGAGTGGCGAGATGAACACATTCTCTCGCGCGCGCGTAGCGTTGACCTGGGTAAGCAGCGCGGGCGCGAACCGGTTCGCGGCGGCGATGAGTCCTTGCTCGCCAGCCGACAGCGCGCGCGGCAGCACGATCAGTGCCGGTGTGCCGTCGCTCGGCGCCGTGGCGGACTGACACGCGCCGAACAGTGCAAGCGTTGGCAGCAATCGTATGAAACGTATCAGACGCATGAGGGATCCCTTCACAAGTGCGGCACGGTCCGGTCGTCCGGCAGAGCGGTCGCACACCTGGTGCGCCCTCTTAGACAACAACGCGCGCCGCGCCGTTCGTCACGAACCCGGAACGCGGAGTCGGCCAAGCAGCAACTGCCCCGGTCGACCGGACACATCAAGCCCCAGCCGTTGTTGCTCGACTTTCACGGCGGCGCGAGTTTCTGCGGTGAGATAGCCAGTTGGAGCACCAATGCGGTGGCCCCGCCGCGCGAGCAACGTTTGCAATTCGCGTCGTTCGGCGCGCGACAACCCAAGATCTGTGGTGGGCCACGGCGTGACAAACGGCAGTCCGTGACGAACACGATCCGCCAGGTGCAGTACCGCCACGGTGTAACTCTCCGCCGCGTTGTACCGGAACACGGCGTCGAAGTTTGGCAAGACAAGAAACGCTGGACCCGCGGTACCGGCGGGCGTAATCAGCGCAGCGGTCGTGGCGCTGTCGTGTGGCGCGGCAATGAGTGATGCGCCGTTAACACGCGTGAGTCCACGCGACGCCCACGTGGCGAGTGTTCGCCGAGTACGTCGCCCTTCGCCCTTCGTGTCGAACCCGCGTCCCAACGCATGTGGCAAACGCACCTCAATGCCCCACGACGCGTTCTCCTTCCAGCCGGCGTGCGTGAGATAGTTCGCCGTCGACGCCAACGCGTCCGCCACATTGCCAACAACATCTTTCCGGCCGTCGCCGTCCTGATCAACGGCGAGCCGCTCAAACGATCCTGGCATGAACTGCGTCTGCCCAAATGCACCGGCCCACGATCCGACGAATTTCTCGGGCGCAACATGCCCGCCACGCACAATCCGCAGCGCGGAAAGAAATTCATTCCGAAAGTACGTTTGGCGCCGCCCCGCACAACTGAGCGTTGCCAATGAACGCAACACCGACATCGATCCCGCACCACGACCAAAGTTGCTCTCTACGCCCCAAATGGCGACGAGAATCGCCGGATCAACATGCGTTCGTTGCCGTATCGCATCGAGCGTGGCGCGATGCTCGGCCAACATGCGCTGACCGTCGGCGATGCGTTCGTCATCCGCGATGACTGCCACGTAGTCCCACACCGGAAGCGTGAATTCCGGCTGCGCGTCTAACTGCGCCAACACACGCGGATCGAGCGTGAGTGTGTCAGTGTAGGTGCGCCACGCCTCGTTGGGAATACGACGCCCGCGCGACGTGGCCTGCAGCGCACGCAGGCATGGTGGCACGGGATCTGGCGACGACGGCGTCGCACGCGCATCGTTTGCAACGCCAGCACCGATCGCGACGAGCAACAGCAGATAGTCGAACATTACGTGCCAGCGCGTTTCGATTCTGGGGCGTATAAGTCGAGCAGCTGGACACGCGTTGCACTCAGTCGCTCGGACACGACACCGAGTAAGCGCAACGTGAACGCCAGTCCAAACGACGGATCAGTGTCAAACACCTCCAGGAGCTCTGCACCGTCAAACACGAGAACGTCCGTGCGTTCGAGCGTGCGTGCCTGAAGCACCTTTGCTGATCCCTTCAGCACTGCCGAAAAGCCGAACTCGTCGCCTGCGTAGAGCGTCTGCACACGCAACGCGCGGCCATGGGTGGTGACTTCCAGCCCGACCATGCCGTGAACGAGGAGATAAAACTCGCGCCCGTGATGGCCTTCGGGGAAAATCACGCGGCCTGTATCAAAGCACATCTCGCGCGCGAGCGTCGCCAGCGTCTCGACGTGATGTGGTGCCATACCAGCCATGAACGGGTGCGACTCCACCACCGCGTGTAATACGTTCGACATGACGTCGCTCGGCCTTGAGGGAAACTTTATTGCGGCACCGGCTTCCGTGCTGCTTTTGCTTTTCGTTCGGCGACCAGCTTGTCAAACTCGGCTTGCTCAAGATACGTCACGTCGACCCAGTTGTGCGCCATCTCGTCTACGGTGCGATCGCCCCAGCCAACCCACTGCGTTGGGTCCGGATTAAGTGGGTTGGACGCCGTATTGTCGTGCCACGCCGTGAACGACAGCATCGTTCCTTTGGGGAGCAGGGGCGCGGCGTCTGGCGCGTAGACGTAGTTGATGTGCCAGTTCCACTGAAAATTGGACACGGCACTGATCACTTCTTTCTTGCCGTCGGGATAGATCGCTTCCAGAGTCATCGCCTTGCCCCGCATGTGCATGTGCGGCTGGAAATTCTCCAGACGCGCGGGCGCGGGCAGCACGTAGAAATTCTGCGTGATTGTCTTTTCGTTAGGCGGGATGTCGAGGTCGGACCCCCGCGACAGGTCAAACATACGAAGCACCGTGCGATGCTGCGGCACGTACCCCTTCGGATAGAAGTAGATCGCCATCTCGACCTGACTATCCTTGAATTCCTCACCGATCGCGTGCATGTGCACTTCCCAGCGAATCTGCGAGCCGGGCAGCATCAACTTGCCGGCGTCTTCCGGGAAGATCTGTCCCGTCTTTCCTACTGCCCACTCCATAAACAGGCCCGCGTTGCTCTGATGATCATGGGCCGAACTGGCGAGCCCCGTGACACCGTCTTCCGCTTGCAGCAGATACGCGAGCACATGATGTACGATCTTGCGGTCGTTCGCGCGCACCGGCTTCACCTCAATGGCACGCACCCAGCGCGGCTCGGTCAATCCGGTAGGGACCGTTGGACGAAACCATTTGTCCTGCGTTTTGGGAGCGAGCGTATACGGCTTGGACTTAATGATCAAATCCGGCGCGCCCATTTTCTCAGCCAGCTGCCAGCGATTGGGATCGGGGAATGTCATGGCCGCCGGCATGTCTTTCGGATCGCCCATCGGCGTCCCGTTGTCCACCCAGTTGACGATCGTCGCCACCTGCGCGTCGCTCAAACTTTTGTCGTCTTTGAATAGCTGGATGCCAACGGTGCGATCGATATGCCATGGTGGCATCAACCGCTGTTCGACCTTGGTCTTGATGCGTCGTGCGTACTTCTTCGCG
>JAYSVL010000536.1:0-3474 GCA_043718595.1 Gemmatimonadaceae bacterium | reverse complement strand
TGACCGTGCCTGCGCAAATGGGCCAGCTCGTGGCACATCAAGCCAGCGAAGCGTGGTGGGATCACTGATCCCGGCGTCGGCGAGTTCCAGCGCCAACTGCGACAAGTCAGCGTCGAGCATTTCCGGACGCGTGCGCGGGCTCAACGCGTGGTCGTCGTGTTCATCCCACAACCGGTAGCACACGCCGGCCGCAACACGTCCCGCGCGACCGCGACGCTGATTCGCCGACGCGCGACTAACGCGCACGGTCTCCAGTCGCGTGAGGCCAGCGCGTGCGTCGTAACGCGGCAATCGTGACACACCGCTGTCAATCACCACGCGCACGCCAGCCACGGTGAGACTGGTTTCCGCGACGCTCGTGGCCAGCACCACCTTGCGCGTACCACCCGGTGCAGGTGCAATCGCCGCATCTTGCTCGGCCAGCGACATGCTGCCGTGCAACACATACACCTGTGCGCGCGCGTCGTGCAGGATGTCGTCGTTGTGCAAGCGAGCGGCTACGCGCCGTTGCTCTCCTGCGCCCGGAAGAAATACCAGCAGATCGCCATCGTTCGCCGAGACGGCCTCGCGAATGACGCGTGTCACGGTTGCCTCCAAACGATCACCGGAACGCGGCGAGCGGTAGATCGTCTCGACAGCAAAGGCGCGACCTTCACTTCGAATAACCGGTGCTGGCGCAAGCGGCGCGCCGAGCAGTTGTGCGACCGCCACGCCGTCGAGCGTGGCCGACATCACCAGCACGCGTAGATCATCGCGCAGATGTTGTTGTGTCTCCAGCACCAGCGCGAGTCCAAGATCCGCGTGCAGCGAGCGTTCGTGAAACTCGTCAAAGAGTACGGCGCCGTATTCGCTGAGCGATTGATCGGCCGCAAGGAGTCGTGTCAGCACGCCTTCGGTGACCACCTCAACGCGTGTGCTGCTCGACACGCGCGACTCCCCGCGAATGCGGTATCCGACGGTGTCGCCAACGCGTTCGCCAAGCGTACGCGCCATGTACTCGGCCGCCGCACGTGCAGCCAGCCGACGCGGTTCGAGCATCAGGATGCGTCGACCGTTCAACCACGCAGCACTAAGGAGTGTCAGAGGGACGCGGGTCGTTTTGCCAGCGCCCGGCGGCGCTTCAAGCACGACACTCGTGTGCTGAGTGAGCGTGTTTGACAGCTGCTGCAGTACGTCGTCAATCGGCAGCGGTTGAGCGTTCGGCACTACCGACGCCGACGCACAGGCAGTTCGAGTTGTTGCGCGATTGTTTGTTGTGCGCGCTCGAGCACATCATCCTTGCCCTCGCGAATACCGCGCACCGTTGGACGCAGATCGACGGCGGGCGAAATCCCTACGCGATGCACTTGTGTGCCGTCTGCGTGCCGCACTTCGTCAACCGGCACACCAAGCGCCAGCCATCCCGGCAATTCCAACGGCACTGATTGGGCGGCGGCACCTGCGCTCGCACTGCCAAGAAACACCACGTTCGTGCTGCCTTCGAGGGCGAGGGCGAGACGTTCCATCGCACCTTGTGTGCGTTCGTCGATGAGCGCGTAGATGCGGCCGCGCACGCGACCCGTGGTGTCGATGTGCATCGTGACGGCACGATCGGATCGCTCTTCAGTGCACTGCGTCGCTGCGTCGCGCAACGTTGCGGCCAGACAAGGCGCGCTCGCCACCCGGCTCAGTTCACGTCGCGCCACAAACATAGGCTGGGACGCCACATGTTTGAGCACCAACGCCGCGTCAACTCGCAAGGTGCCGCGCAAGTCAAGCAGGAGCGCACGCTCGTCGCCGACGCTGGCAAATGCCGAGTCTACCGTGGCGGCGCCGAGTCGCTCCACGTCGATGTACGCAATCCCTGGCGTCAATTTTCGCACTTCGTCCATTTCAGGACGTTCCACCGTCGGCAACAACGCGGCGTAGGTCGCACGACGCGGCAGTGCAATCGTTCGCTCACGACCGTTCGCGTCGCGCACCCGAAACGCCGCGTCGCCTTCGGCACCAAACGGCAGCACGCGCATCAGGTCACGCATGCGCGTCCAGTCATTAGATGCCGCACTCTGTCGCCGCCGTTCCGTGACCCAGGCGGGCATAGGAAATCCATCCGCCGACGTGATCTCCGTACCAACGGCAAGGCCCAATGCTTTGGTCGCCGAGTCGCGCACGAGGTCGGTGATGATCGCGCGCCCTTCAACAAATCGCACGCGAAACGGTGCCGTGCTCGTGCCGAGCATCGTCTCACGCCACGGGCCGCTGAGTGTGCCTTGGGCGTCATCGAGTGAAGTGGCGAGATCAGCAATCGCGCCAACAAACTGCGCCGAGTTCGTCGCGGCCTCGAGTCGAGGCAGCACGCGGGCAAAGATGGCGTCCGCATCGTCGTCATACAGGTCACGGTGTGCGTGTCGGCTGCGCATCGCGCTCCAGACACGAAATCCGGCCAGCACGCGTGCACCCATCACGGGATAGCTGGCGGTGTCCCACATCACGGGGAGCGTCGCCGGTGCTCGCACCACGCCCGCAACACGCGCGGCGCGTGGTAGTCGGCTTGCGCGCAATAGCTGCGTCGCGACTCGAACGGCACTGCTATCAACCGTCTGCGGCGTGCGCGGCAACACCGTATCCGCGGTGAGTCCAAATGTCCCGTCGGGATGTACCAGTTCACCGGTGCGCAGTCGAGCGGAAAGACCCGGTGCGATCGCCACGCGCACACTCGACACGAGCGATGCATCGTCGATGCCGCCGTCCGCAATGAGTGTCGCGCGCCCGGACGACACCAACGTGGCGATGGCCTGGGGCACGACCGATCGTCGATTGGCAATCACCATCACCTTGTGCGGCGTGGTGGCCGACCCGCGCAACGGTGCGGCATCGCGACGCATCCACGCGCCGGCAAAGCGTGGCTGGTCGCCATCGTGCAGTACGCCGCCAACACGACGCACCCGTTCGGCTGGTGATGCCAACGATACGGTGGTGAGCGCTCGCGCCAGTCCGGTGCGCTCGACAAACGCATGCACGCGTTCGACGTCGCCGTCGCTGTAGAGTCGCTCAGCGCGAAGGTCGATGATTACGGACATCGGTACACGCGTCAGTGCCTGTGTTGTCGTGCGCTCGTCGCTCAAGTCAAGCGCCGCATCGGCCGACAGGGTCAGCACGAGCACACTGTCGGCGCGCAGCAGTGCTGTTACCGCACGGTGAGAGGCGCTCACTGTGGCGTCGTCACGCTCAACGCGCGTCGCGCCGTCACGCAGCTCAGACAGCAGCGCGCTGTAGACGCTCGCGAGTTGCGCACTGTCGCTCGCAGCCCGAATGGCTGGCACGGCGCGCACGAGCGCCGAATCCCACGCTACGCCGCGAGTGATGACCGACGGGTGATAAAGCGCGATGGCTTGCCACACCCTCGCCAGCGTGACAAGCCGTGCGACACCGGCCGAGTCCGATGCCGCCGCGTCTGGTTCCGGCAACACGGGCAATGATGGAACGGACTCCATC